>CAUZVJ010000233.1:0-4222 GCA_963583225.1 Verrucomicrobiia bacterium | reverse complement strand
CTGCCCCGACACCGGTTGCCGCGACTCCGGGGCTTGATCCTGCTCGCTACAACGCACCCTGATTTTTATCAGGCAATTTTAAGAAGCCCGCTTAACGGCGGGCTTTTTTTGTGCTAACTCTTCGCCGTGTCCGTGACCGATCTTGCAACCGATTTCATCGTTCTAAACCAGCGCGACAATGTCGCTACAGCGCGGCGTACGCTGAAGCGCGGCACGTCGGTCACGGTGGATGATCGTCGCTTTGAGTTGAGGCAAACCATTCCCGGGGGGCACAAGGTCGCGTTGGCACCGATCAACGCCGGGCAGGAGTTGCTGAAGTACGGTCAAATTATTGGCTTTGCGAAGGCGGATATCGAGCTTGGCGACTGGGTGCACACTCACAATGTCGTGTTAAAAGCAGTCGGCCGGGACTACAGGTTTTGCGAGGAGACGACTGAACTGCCGCCGTTGGAGGGAGATAACGATACTTTTTTCGGCTTCGCCCGACCCGGTGGCAAGGCGGGGACGCGCAATTATATCGCCGTGCTTTCGAGCGTGAACTGCTCCGCGTCGGTCGCCCGTTATGTCGCCGATCATTTCCGGAGCAGCGATTTTCAACGCGATTTTCCGAATGTTGATGGCGTGGTTGCCTTCACGCACAAGGGCGGTTGCAGCTACGACCCAAACCACGGCCACGAGTTGTTGCAGCGTGTCATCGCGGGAATGGCCCGCCACTCGAACATCGGCGGTTACGTGCTCGTCGGCCTTGGCTGCGAAGTGAACCAAATCCCCGGCTTGGTGAAAAAGCATCGTCTCGACCAGTTGCAGGATGGGGAACAGGCGCCCACGTTCCTCACCATCCAACAGACCGGCGGCGTCCGCAAAACCGTCGAGTCGGCGGTCAAGGCAGTTGAGAAAATGCTGCCCAAAATCAGCGCAGCCAAACGCACCACGCAACCCGTCGGTAAGCTGGCCTTGGCGATGAACTGCGGCGGCTCCGACGCCAACAGCGGCATCTCGGCCAACCCGGCGCTTGGCGTCGCCTCCGACGAACTCGTGCGGCAGGGTGCGGCCTCCGTCTTTGGCGAGACCACCGAGATTTACGGCGCGGAACATCTGCTCACTCGCCGTGCAGTAAAGCGTGAGGTTGGCGAGAAACTTGTGTCGCAGATTCGCTGGTGGGAGGATCACACGGCCTTGTTCGGTTCGACGATCGACAACAACCCCTCGCCGGGAAACAAGGACGGCGGCCTCACCACGATTTTTGAAAAGAGCCTCGGCGCCGTGGCCAAGGCGGGCCAAGCGCCGTTGACCGCCGTGTACGATTACGCCGAACCGGTCGAGGCCAAGGGCTTGTGTTTTATGGACACGCCCGGCAACGACCCGGTGAGCATGACCGGCCTGGTCAGCGGCGGCTGCAACGTCGGCGTGTTCACCACCGGCCGCGGCAGCGTGTACGGTTGCAAACCATCGCCGTGCATCAAGGTCGCCACCAATACCCCGATGTTCAATTGGATGGAGGAGGACATGGACATCAACGCCGGCACGATCCTCGACGGCACCGAGACGGTCGGGGAGGTCGGCCGACGGATTTACGACAAGATTCTCACCGTGGCCGGCGGCGAAAAAACCAAGAGCGAACTCGCCGGTTTGGGCGACGAGGAGTTCGCCCCGTGGATGCTCGGCCCGACGCTGTAACCGATGGACGGCATCCGCAAAATAGAGGTGAGCGACGCATGATATTGCGCTGGCTTGGCTTTGGCCGCAAAGTGCGCTTGGCCAAGGCCGAGCCGATGTATCAACCCACGACAGTCCGAATTTTCATCAAGCCCTTCTGCGGTTGGTGCGCCGAGGCGATGGAGTGGCTCGACAGCAACAAGATCAAATACAACACGCTCGACGTGACATCCAACCGTGCCGCTTGGGACGAGATGGTGCGGTTGAGCGGCCAAAGCTGCGCCCCGGTGATCGAGGTTGACGGCGAAATGCTGGCTGATTTCGGCGCGTCCGAGTTGGCGCAATTTTGGAACGAACTCAATTAGCGATTTAGACAGATGCCCGACACGGCGACGGTTCAACAGCGCAAACGCATTCCCGAGTGGCTTCGGCTTAAGCTGCCGAGCGGCAGTGCTTTCACTCGCACGCGAAGTCTGCTCGACGAGTTGAATCTGCACACAGTCTGCGAAAGTGCCAAGTGCCCGAACCACTGGGAGTGCTGGAGCAAGGGCACGGCGACATTCATGATTGCCGGAGATCGCTGCACGCGTGCCTGTGGTTTTTGCGCGGTGAATACCGCCAAGCCGTTGCCGCTTGAAGGCGATGAACCCGAGCGGGTCGCCGAGGCGACGTTCCGGATGAAGCTCAAGCACGTTGTCATCACCGCCGTTGCGCGGGACGACTTGCCCGACGGTGGAGCCGATCATTTTCACGCGACGATCGAGGCGGTTCGCATCCGGAATCCGGGCATCGTCATCGAGGTGCTTGTCCCCGATTTTCTCGACAAGGACGACTCGCTGCAAAGAGTGCTTGAGGCCAAGCCGGAGATTTTTAATCACAACCTTGAGACGGTGCGGCGGCTCACGCCGGGCGTGCGTTCCCGCGCCGAGTACGACCGGTCGCTCACGGTGCTGCGCAAAGCCAAGGCATGGAGCGGCGACACAATTTATACCAAGTCCGGCCTGATGCTCGGCCTCGGCGAGACAGAGGACGAGTTGCTTGAGGCGATGGCCGATTTGCGCTTGGCCAAGTGCGACATACTCACGCTGGGCCAGTATCTGCAGCCGAGCCTCTGCCACTTGCCGGTGGCCGAGTACGTGACGCCGGCGAAGTTCGGCGACTACGGGGCCAAGGCTCGGGAGATGGGTTTCCGGCACGTGGCCAGCGGGCCGATGGTTCGCAGCTCGTACCATGCGGACGAATTTCAACTGCCGCCCAAGGCCTGAGTTTTTTCGATGGCGCGCAGTAAAACCTTTGCAAGCCGACGCGCCGATTTCACACTCCCCGCCGTCGTGTTGCCGAAGTCGCATTGGAAGATTCTGTTTTTTGTGGCGTGCCTTGTTGCCGCCAAGCCAAGTCAGGCGCTTGGCCAAGCGTCGGCGAGCACCGGTCGCTTTCGCATCACTGAAAAATCGGCTGACAATCTCCGCACCTCCATCCTCACCGGCAGCGAGGCGGTTTTTCAGACGGACGGCACGCTGGCGTTGACCGACCCGCGCTTGGTCACTGTCACCGCCGAGGGCAAAACCAATCTCGTTTTCTCCGCTAGCGAGTGCCTCTACGATCAGGACAAAAAAACGATCCGCTCTCCCGGCGAAATTTCGCTCTCCACCGGCGACGGTCAGATGCAACTCAAGGGCGTTGGTTTTTCCGGGAATCTCGCCGGGCCGACGCTGAGCGTGTTTGGCAGCGTCGAAGCCAAGCTGGATAAAAATTTCAGCCGACTGCCGCTTGGCCAGGCACAGAAAAAAAAGGCCGACCCGAAGGCCAAGCCGGAGTTGCTTCAAATCACTTCGCGACAATTCGAGCTCGAGCCGGGCAAGGCGACTTTTCGCGGCTCGGTTTTGGTGAAGGACGCCGCCGGCTCGTTGAGCAGCGACTCGATTGCGGTTGGCATGAGGGAAGACGACTGGGAGGTGCGAACGATCCGGGCCAGCGGCAACGTCGCGCTGCAAGCCGAGCAACTCAAAACCACCAGCGGGCAGGCCAACTACGACTTGGCTGCCGGGCTGATTGTGCTCAACGGCAATCCAAGCTGGACGATGGGCGAGCGCTCCGGCCGGGCCGATTTGCTGATGATTCATCGTGAGTCACAATCCGTGAACGCCGAGGGAGATGTTTACATGAAACTCCCGGCGAACGCCGACGGCGAGGGGGGATTTCTTGATTTTAACGCCCGCAGCGCAGCGCCGGCGAAGGGCGGCAAAGGGCAGTCGGTGGAAATCCGCTCCAATGTTTTTTTGTTTCAAGCGGCGACTGCGGAAGCCACCGGCTTCGCCCGGTACATCGGCGCGGTACGGGTGACTCGTGGCGACGGGCAGTTGCAATGCAGTTTTTTGAATGTGCGCTTGGCCAAGGGCGGCGCGGAATCCGTAAACGCCGAAGTCGGCGTCAAGCTGATCCAAGGCGGGGATCAGCTCACGGCGCAAACGGCGACTTACGATTTGGTGAAAAAAACGATCCAGTTTTTTGGGGAGCCAAAATGGAAACTCGGCGCGCAAAGCGGCCAGGCGCGTTCGGTCGAGTT
>CAUZVJ010000232.1:0-4232 GCA_963583225.1 Verrucomicrobiia bacterium | reverse complement strand
CAAGGGCACCACCGGCCTGTCGGTGGACGCGATGGAGTGGGCGGCCGACCCGGACGCGGACGGCGATCTCGACGATCATTTGGACGTGGTGAACCTGTCGCTGGGCAACCCGTATTCTCACCCAAGATTCGAGAACAATGTTGCCGCCCGTCTGTCCAAGCTGGGCTGCGTGGTGGTGCGGGCCGCCGGGAACAGCGGGAACAATTTTTACGCGCTGATGGCGTACGACGACAGCGAGATCACCGTGGCCAACTCGATGGACGACGGCATCGAAAACAACAGCATCGAGGTCACCGACCCGCCGGTGGTTCGCGATTATTACGAGGCGGTCGAGGCGGCGTTCACGAAGAAACTCAAAGACGCCGGCGAGATCGCTGGCCGGGTGGTTTTCGCGGACCCACCGCGAGCCTGCGAAGACCTGAAAAACGCCGGGGTGCTTGAGGGCAACATCGCCATGATCAATCGCGGGGTCTGTTTTTTTCTCGATAAAATCCAGCGCGCAAAGGAGGCCGGCGCGGTGGCGGTGCTCGTGGTGAACAACGAGGGCGGGCCGCCGATCGCGATGGGCACTCCCGGCGGCACGGTGGACATCCCGGCGATGATGATCTCACTGCGTGACGGCAAAAAGTTGAAGGAACATTTGGCGGCCGGGCTGTTCGTGAAGCTTGGCGGGGATGTCATGATCGGCGGGCCGGAACTGGCCGATCAACTGGCACCCGGCAGTTCACGCGGGCCGGTTTACAAGACGCATTTGCTCAAGCCGGATTTGGCCGCGCCCGGATTCAACATTCACTCCGTGCAGGCGGGTGGGGGTAGTGAGCCGATGCTTTCCGGCGGCACGTCGATGGCCGCACCGCACGTCGCAGGTGCGGCGGCGTTGCTGCTTGAGCGGCATCCGGACTGGTCACCGTTCGTCGTCAAGGCTGCGTTGATGAACACCGCCGTGCAAACTCGCGACGAAAACGACGCGCCGTATCCCGAGACGCGCACCGGTGCTGGCCGCGTTAATCCCGACTTGGCCATCGCCACGCCGGTCATCGCCTCCGATGCAAAATCGCCGGCTCGCGTGTCGCTGTCATTCGGGCTGCTCGAAATCTCCGAACCGTACTTGGCCAAGCGCAGCATCGAGTTGACCAACTTGGGCAACCAAGCGTGGACTGGCTCCATCGTTGTGAGCAACACATTGGCCAACGCCGGTGTGACACTCACTCCGGACAAGCCGACGGTCACCGTTTCTGCCAACGGCAAAGCCACAGTCGAACTGACGCTGGCCATCGATCCGGCCAAAGTTGAGTTGGCCTTCGACCCCACCACGCCGCCGGAAGTGAAGGGCGGGCCCCGCCACATCGCGTACGAGGCTTCGGGGCAGATTTGGTTTCACGGAGAGTCGCGCTCGGTGCATGTGCCGTTTCACATGGTGCTGCGGCCGGTGGGGAATCATCGGGTGGATGCGACGAGCGTCGAACTGTCGCAGCGCGACGGCTTGGCAACGGGCGCGCTGCCGATCGTCGGCGGCAACCCGCACAACGCGCCGCTGGTGTCGGTGTTTCAGTTTGGCTACCTCAGTCCTTCGCGCGGGTACAGTGACCGCGAACGGGCGGCGCGTGATTTGCGCGTCGTGGGGGCGGCGTCCAACGCGCCGGATCTGGGCGGCATCGATGAGGCCACCCTGTTTTTCGGCATTGCCATGGACGGGCCGTGGATCATTCCGCAGTCGTTCCTCACCAACATCGGCATCGACGTGGACACCGACTTAGACGGCGACGCCGATTTTGAATTGAGCCACGGCTCCTCCGGCGACGTGCTGGTGACCGGCGACATCACCGAGCGCGAACTGGCCGACGACGCCTATCACACCATCGTCGATTCGTTCGAATTCGAGAAACCGAAACTGGGCGGCATTTTGAACATTTTTTCGTCGGCGGAACGCGAGACGGCGCTGCTCAATAACAGCGTGATGATTTACTCGGTCAAAGCCGCCGACCTTGGCTTGGTTGACGGAAACAGTAAAATACAATATCGATTTCACAACGTCCTCGAGAACACGCGCTGGATTCAGTTCGACGCCGCCCGCCCGGCACTGCGCACCGCCAACCCGGCGCTTGGCTACTCGCCGTATCACGCTGCGGATTCGTCGCCGGTGGTGACTGTCGATTTCGACGCTCTCGGCGATAATGGGTACAAAAATGACAAATTGCCCCGGCCTCTTTTGTTGTTTCATCACAACACGGCGGGTGAGCGATACGATGTGATAAACTTGGTTCGAGCCGGGCCGGACACGGACAATGACGGCATGCCGGACGACTGGGAAACGCTTCATTTTTCCGGACTCGGCGTCGCGGGCGCCACCAGCGATTTTGACAGCGACGGGTTTGCGGATGTTGCGGAATACGCAGCCGGCACCGACCCGAGGGACGGCAATTCGTTCCTCCGTTTTTCGACACCGATCGAGGTGAAAAATGAAACCGTCGTGCTGCGTTGGCCAAGCGTTCCCGGGCGGCGCTATCGCATCGAGAAAAGCAACGGCGACCCGTCCGAGTGGAAGCCGGTGGCCAAGGGCTTGCTGTCGCGTTCGCCCGCGCTGGAATACACCGACCTGCGGATCGACAACGGCAAGCCGGTGTTTTATCGGCTCGTGGTGGAGCAGGATTGATGGCCGGTTTCGACGAACAACTTGGCCGCGACCTCGACGAAATCCGCGATGCCGGCTTGTGGCGCGAGCTGCGGGAGATCGAGTCGGCGCAGTCAACCCGCGTCACGCTCGATGGCCGCGAGTTCATCAACTTTTCCTCAAACGACTATCTCGGATTGGCCGGGCATCCGGCGCTTGGCCAAGCGGCGCGGTCGGCGGTCGGGCAGTTCGGTGTTGGCTCCGGCGCGTCGCGATTGATCTGCGGTTCGCTGCAACCACATCACGAACTCGAGTCGGTTTTGGCCAAGTGGCAGGGCACCGAGTCGGCCCTGGTTTTCTCGACTGGCTTTGCGGCGGCGCAGGGCGTGCTGACCTCGCTGCTTGGCCAAGGCGATGTGGTGATCCTCGACAAAAAAGCGCATGCCTCGATGATCGATGCCGCCAAATTGAGCGGCGCGACGCTGCGAGTTTTTCGACATAACGACCTCGAAAATCTTGAGAAACTTTTGCAGTGGGCCGGCGGGCAAGGCGACCGGGTGCTGGTGGCGACCGAGACTGTTTTTTCGATGGACGGCAACCGCGCGCCGCTTGCCGAGATCGTGGAATTGAAGGAGCGTTACGGTGCGTGGCTGATGCTCGACGAGGCGCACGCCGTCGGGCTGTACGGGCGGCTTGGCCAAGGGCTGGCGGCGGCGGACGGCTTGGCTGCGCGCATCGAGATTCGGATGGGCACGCTGGGCAAAGCGGCCGGCGCGGCCGGTGGATTTGTCTGCGGCAGCCGCCAACTCATTGATCTGTTGGTGAACAAAGCGCGCAGTTTTATTTTTTCAACCGCACCGAGTCCGGCAGTCAGCGCCGCCGCCTGTGCCGGGGTGGAATTGATACAGAGCGCGGAAGGGAAGGCGCTGCGTCAGCAGCTTTGGCAACGGGTGGACGAGTTGAGGCTCGGAGCCGGGTCGCTTGGCTGGGAAACGCCAGCGGAACCAAGCGCCATCCTGCCGCTGATCGTCGGCGGGGAAGCCAAGGCCGTGGCCACGATGGAGCGTCTTCGCGAGGCGGGGTTTTTCATCCCGGCGATTCGATATCCGACAGTTCCCCGCAACGAGGCCCGGCTGCGCGTCACCCTGTCTGCGAGTCATTCTGTGGGAGATGTTCAACAGTTAGTGAACGCGCTTGGCCAAGCGGTCACTCGTTGAAGTAAATCTTCAGGTTGTGGGTGGCGCGGCCGGCGGCGACGATGTCCGGTTTGCCGTCGCCGTTGAGGTCGGCGACGCGGATGTCCTCGGTTGCCATTTGGTTGTCATCGATCAACAGGCTTTTCCATTCTGTCCGCTGCTCGTTGGTGGGGTAAAAAAGTTTCACGCCGACTTTGCCGGTGCGGCGTGTGCCGCGCCAACCGACGACGATTTGGTCGCTGCCGGTGTCGAGGAAGTCGCCGGTGGCCAGCGCGTGGCCTTGGTCGAGTGAGTCGGTGATGACGTTGCGGCTCCAAAGTTTGTTGCCCTTGGCCGCAGTGTAAACGGAGAGTTGGTTGCCGTGCATCGGCTCGATGGCGGCGATGAATTTTTCACCTTTCGCACCGGCGCCTTGGCGGACTTCG
>CAUZVJ010000231.1:0-4237 GCA_963583225.1 Verrucomicrobiia bacterium | reverse complement strand
GGCCTCGATGAAACCGCCGGCCTGCCGATCTGAGCCATGGCCAAGTTTAAAAAAATCAACGGATCGATCACCGCGCCGCTTGGCTTCCGGTCGGCCGCTTGTTTTTGTGATGTCAAAACCATCGGCATCGGCAAAGGCAGCGACAGAGGCCAAAAAAACGACCTCGCACTCATCGTCTCCGACGCACCGGCCAAGGCCGCCGGGATGTTCACGACAAACCAGATTTGCGCCGCACCGGTGAAACTCTGCGTCGGGCATTTGCGCAACAACACCGCGAGCGCCGTCGTCGTCAACTCCGGCAACGCCAACGCCTGCACCGGCCCGCAGGGCTTGGCCGACGCCCGCGAAATGGCCGCCCTCACCGCCCAAGCGCTTGGCCTGAAAACCACCGACGTGCTAGTCGGCTCCACCGGCCGAATCGGCATCCCGTTGCCGATGCCGAACCTCCGCAATGGCATCGCCGCCGTCGCCAAACAACTCAAGCCGACCCAAGCCGCCGCCGCGCAAGCTGCCGAGGCCATCCTGACCAGCGACACGCAGTCCAAACAGATCGCAGTCGAGTTTTCGCTGGGCGGCAAAACCGTTCGGCTTGGCGGCATCGCCAAGGGTGCGGGGATGATCCAGCCCGGCATGAGCCCAACCGGCGCGCGGCCCGCCTCCGCGCCGCAAGGTCTGCACGCCACGATGCTTGCCTACCTCACCACCGACGCAAACATCGATGCGGCCAACCTGAAAAAATGTCTCCGCGAAGCCGTCGCGCAAAGTTTCAACGGCATCACCGTCGATGGCGACATGAGCACCAACGACACCGTGCTACTGTTGGCCAACAGCCTCGCCGGTAACGGCAAATTGAGCGCGACCGACCTCAAAAATTTTCAAGCCGCGCTCAACCATGTCTGCCTCGCGTTGGCCAAAATGATCGTCCGCGATGGCGAAGGCATCAGCCGCGTCGTCACCGTGCGCGTCGCCGGGGCCAAGTCGTTCGCCGATGCCGACGCAGCGGCGCGGGCCGTCGGCAACAGCGCGCTCGTCAAGACAAGCTGGAGCGGTGGCGACCCCAACTGGGGGCGGATCATCGACGCGCTGGGCTACTCCCCCGCCAAAGTCGTCGAGGAAAAAGTGGACATCGCCTACAGCGCGAGCGGCTCACGCAAAAAAGTTTACTCACTCAAACAGGGCCGGCCCACGCGCACCGCGTTCGTGACGCTTTGCAAAGCAGTCGAGCCGAGCGAGTTCGACCTGCACATCAACCTGAACCTCGGCAAAGCCGCCGCCGTGCTCCACGCCGCCGACCTCACCGAGGAGTACGTCGAATTTAACAAAGGCGACATCACCGACCCCGCAGCGATGTTAGGCTAAAAAATGAATCATCTCATTGCCAAGGCGGATACTTTGATTGAGGCGTTGCCGTATGTGCAGCGGTTTCGGGGGGAGACGTTTGTCATCAAGTACGGCGGCAGTTTTATGGACTCGGACGACTCGACCGTGCGCGGCGGCGTGGCGCGGGATGTTGTTTTTCTTGAGGCGGTTGGCATCAATCCGGTCATCGTGCACGGCGGCGGCAAGGCGATCACCCGCGCGCTCGCCGATTCCGGCGTGGAGACGCGGTTCGAGCAGGGGTATCGAGTGACGACGCCGGAGTCGGTCGAGGTCGTCGAGCAGGTTTTGTCGCGGGAGATCAACCCCGGCATTGTCTCGATGATCAACGAACTTGGCGGCAAGGCGCGCGGTTTTTCCGGCACGGAGATTTTTCGCTGCAAACCGTATCGTCCGCTTGGCCAAGCGGGCGAGCCGCTCGAAATCGGCCTGGTCGGCGAGGTGACGGAAGTGAACACCGCGCCACTGCTCGAGTGCATCGCGCAGGATATCACGCCGGTGATCAGTCCGACAGCCACGGGCGACGACGGACAAATTTACAACTGCAACGCCGACGTCGCCGCCGGTCAGGCGGCGGTGTCGCTGCGACCAAAGCGCTTGGTTTACATGAGCGATGTGCCGGGCCTGCTGCAAAACCCGGACGACCCAGCGAGCGTGATTTCGCATCTGCCGATGGCCGAGGTCGAGGCGCTCAAGTCAAACGGCGTGATCTCGAAAGGCATGATCCCAAAAGTGGACAGCGCTGTACAGGCGGTGGCGGCGGGAGTGGAAAAAGTTTTTTTCATCGACGGCAGGATGAGCCACTCGCTGCTGTTGGAAATTTTTACCGACGCCGGAGTGGGCACGGAGATTGTGGAATCATGAGCCAGAAAATTAAGGAACGCTTCAAGCAATTTGTCGCCCCGACTTATGGGCGGTTCCCCATCACACTCGATCGCGGCGAGGGCGCTTACGTTTGGGACACCGACGGCAAGCGCTACCTCGACCTCGGCGGCGGCATCGCGGTGAACTGCCTTGGCCACGCGAACGCGGAGATCAGCCAAGCGCTCGCCGAGCAGTCGGCCAAGCTGATGCACTGCAGCAATTTTTATCACTTCGATGGCCAGGCGCAGCTCGCCGAAAACTTGGCCAAGCGCATTGGCACGGGTCGTGTGTGTTTTTGCAACAGCGGCGCGGAGTCGTCGGAGGTGATGATCAAGTTGAGTCGACGCTTTGGCCAGGAGGAGGGGCGGTTTGAAATCATCACGGCGGAAAATTCGTTTCACGGGCGAACGATGGCCGGCATCTCGGCGACGGGCCAAGCGAAGGTGAAAGACGGGTTCGCTCCCCTGCTCCAAGGCTTCACGCACGTGCCGCACAATGACATCGACGCCGTGCGCTCGGCGATCTCACCGGCGACGGTGGCGGTGATGATTGAGGGCGTGCAGGGCGAGAGCGGCATCAAGCCTGTGTCGCCGGAATATCTGCTTGGCCTGCGGCAACTTTGCGACAAGCACAACCTGTTGCTGCTGTGGGACGGTGTGCAGTGCGGGCATTTTCGCACCGGTTCGTTTCAAAGTTTTCAGTCGATCTTGGGCGACCGGATTGGCGATTTTTTGCCGGACGCGGTCGGCATGGCCAAGGCGCTCGGCGGCGGTTTCCCGATGGGGGCGGTGTGGATTGCAGAGCAGCACGCCAAAGTGCTTGGCCCGGGAACGCACGGCTCGACGTTCGGCGGCAACCCGCTGGCCTGCGCTGTGGTGAACAAAATTCTCGAGGTGATCGACCGCGACAGCTTGGCCGCAAACGCTCAGGTGCTTGGCCAATTTTTTGTCGATGAACTGGCCAAGCTGCGGGAGAAATATCCGACGGCCATCCGCGAGGTTCGCGGGCTTGGCCTGATGATCGGCATCGAGATGGGCGACGGCTTCGGCTCGTTCGACGACAGCAAACCGGCGTCGGTGCAATGGGTCTCGGCGTTGCACGAGGCGGGCATGCTGAGCATCCCGGCCGGGGAATCAGTCGTCCGTTTTTTGCCGCCACTCAACTTGACGCAGGAAGAGGCTCAAGTTGGTCTCGATTTGTTTGAGCAAACCATACAGAAAGTAATTGCATGAAACATTTGTTGAAACTCGAAGGCATGCCAAGGGAGGCGATGGAAAAGATTTTCGCCTCGGCGGAAATGATCAAAGCCAAGCGCGGTGGTTGCGAAGCCAAGCCGCTCGACGGACAAACGTGGGCGATGATTTTCACCAAGTCATCCACTCGCACACGGGTGTCGTTCGAGGTCGGCGTCCGCGAACTCGGCGGCTCGGTGATGTTTCTCAACGCGAACGACATGCAGCTTGGCCGCGGCGAACCGATCAAGGACACCGCGCGCGTGCTAGGCCGGATGGTGCACGGGGCGATTATCCGCACCTACGCGCAGTCGGACGTCGAGGAGTTCGCGGAGTACTCGGGCATCCCGACCATCAACGCGCTGACCGACGACGAACATCCGTGCCAAATCCTGACGGACATTTTTACATTTCAGGAATTGCGCGGGCCAATCCAAGGCAAGGTGGTCACGTACGTCGGCGACGGCGCGTGCAACGTGCCGGTCTCTTGGGTGTACGCGGCGGCGGCGCTGGACTTCGAGTTGCGGATCGCCGCGCCGACGGAGTTTCAACCAAGCGCGGAAACCTTGGCCAAGGCCGGCGGCAATATTTCCTGCACGGAAGATATTCGCGCCGCCGTCGAAGGAGCGGACATGGTTTACACCGATGTGTGGGTGTCGATGGGGATGGAAGCCGAGGCAGAGGAGCGCTTGGCCAAGCTGGCCGGTTACCAGATCAACGGCGGGTTGATGTGCCTGGCCAAGCCGGATGCGCTGGTGATGCAC
>CAUZVJ010000230.1:0-4250 GCA_963583225.1 Verrucomicrobiia bacterium | reverse complement strand
AACTCGCGCCGGCTCCAATGGTTGGTTCTCAGCCCCAGCATAATTCGCGAATGCCGAAAACCGTACACTCACCCCACACCAGCGCAATCCTTTCCACCGTCTGGCCAATGGGCGCTTGTTCCGAGTTAGCGGCCGCTCTACGCTGCGGGAGTCATGTCGTTGCCGGTGATCAGTGTGGAGCAGATGCGTCGCTGGGAGGCGGCGACGTGGGAGTCCGGCAAGTCCGAGGAGGAAGTCATCGCACAGGTTGGCGAAGTGGTCGCCGCGCGCGTGATGGAGCTCACCCGGCCCGGCGATGCCATCCTGCTGCTCGCCGGCAAGGGCCACAACGGCGACGACGTCCGTGCGGTGGCCAATCATCTGCCGGAGCGCGAGGTGAGCCTGCTCAGCGTCACCGACCCGGCCAAGACGCGACAAAAACTTCCGCTCGATCTCGACCCCGCCCCGGCGCTCGTCGTCGATGGGCTGTTCGGCATTGGGCTGAACCGGCCGCTCGATGCGGACTGGATGCAGGTCATCGCGCAGGTCAACGCCAAGCGGTTGCGCGTGCTCTCGGTGGACGCGCCCTCCGGCATCGATGCCGCCACCGGCGAAGTGCAGGGCGCGGCGATTCGTGCCACGGAAACGCTGACGCTCGGTGCGGCCAAGCGGGGGTTGCTGCAGCCAAGCGTGTCGGAGTTCGTCGGACGGCTGCGGGTGGCGCCGGACATCGGCCTGTCGCCATGCCGCGAAACGAGCGACCTGCTGCTTGGCCAAGCGGACGATTTTTCGAGCTTCCCTCCCGCGCGACCGGCGGGCGGACACAAGGGGACGTTTGGGCACCTGGGCATTATGGCGGGCAGCTTGGGCTACCACGGCGCGGCGGTGCTCGCGGCTCGCGGCGCGGCCCGGGCGCAACCGGGACTGGTCACGTTGCTGACGCCGGAAGAGGTGTTCGTGCCGGTGGCGTCGCAGTTGGCCGGCGTGATGGTGCGGCCGCTGGCTCCCGGCGAGATCACGGTGAAGTCAATCACCGGGATGCTAATTGGCCCGGGCTTGGCCGCCGATAATTTGCCGGGCGACTTGAAAGAGACCACCGGCGAAATGTGGCGCGAATCGTCAGTGCCAATGGTGGTGGATGCCAGCGCACTCGACTGGCTGCCGTCGGGCGGCGTGCCGGAAAAATCGATCCGGGTGATCACGCCGCACCCCGGCGAGGCGGCGCGGTTGCTCGGCTCGAGCGCGGACGCCGTCCAGGACGACCGGGTGGAGTCGCTTCGGGCACTCTCGGCGAAATTCGGCGGCTGTTGGGTGGTTTTGAAGGGGCAGCACACGCTGATCGGGCGCGTCGAGGGTGAGGTTTTTGTGAATCCGACCGGCAATCCGGGCCTTGGCCAAGGCGGCAGCGGCGACCTGTTGGCCGGTTATTTGGCAGGGCTGCTGGCCCAGCCGTTGTTGCGCGAAGATGTTGGGCGAACGATCCGATACGCCGCTTGGCAGCACGGCGCAGCAGCGGACGAGTTGGCAAACCAAGCGCCGAACTGGGTCGTGGAAGACCTGGCCAACCGCATCGGCAGTCAGCGGTGAGCAGTGAGCAGTGAGCAGTGAACCGAGAACCGGGAACCGGGAACCGGGAACCGATATTCTATGCCTTTACGACTGGTTTTTTTTGGCCTACTTTTCCGGGTCTGCGATGCTGTCGCGAGGGGCGACAGAGACGAACTATTTTAATTATGAAACAACTTCGATTGAACCGAATTTTAAGCGGGCTGACTGCGATCGCCATTGGACTGGCTTCCGCGCTGCCCTTGGCCAAGGCCGCCGAGGATGGCCCCGAGAGTTTTGTCACTTCGCCGATCAAGGCGTTGGAGGAGAAAGACCCGAAACTTCTCTGGGAGATGCTCCCGGCGAGTTACCGGGATGACATCAACGGATTGGTGCAGGCGTTCGCCGAGGAAATGGACGCCGAGTTGTGGGACGCCGGGTTCGAGTTGGTCGGCGGCATCGGCAAATTGCTCATTGAGAAAAAAGATCTCATCGCCCAAATGGCGGCGGAATCGGATGAAGCGGGTGATATCCCGATATCGGAGATCAGCAGCGGACTCGAGATGGCCGGGACGCTGCTCAACAAACTCGCAGAGAGTGACCTTGGCAGTCTGGACAAACTCAGGTCAGTGGACTTGGGCAATGTCGCCGACACATTAGGCAAAGATCTGATCAACCTCATCGAGGAAGCCGCGAAGGCGTCGGGCGAGAGTGACCCGTTTGGCCTCGAGACGCTGCGAGGCATTCAGGTCATCGTGGTGTCGGAAGACGGCGACAACGCAACGATCAAATTGAGCGGCCTGCCGGAGATGCCGGATCTCGGGGCGTTGACGGAGTTGCCGGGCGGTCTGCCTCCCGGTTTGCCCGGCCTGCCGGATTTGGGGGAGCTACCGTTCGCAGATTTTTCTGAACTTGAAAATGGCGAACTTGAACTCGTGAAAGTCGAGGGCAAGTGGGTTCCGAAAGAACTCGCCGACGACTGGGAAGATGCCATCAGCACCGCCAAGGTAGGGATGGGTGTCGTTGGAGAAATGGCCGACGAAGACAAACAAATGGCGCTGGGGATCATCAAGGGCATCAACGGCGGCTTGGCCACTATCCGGAAAGCCAAGACGAAGGAGCAGTTTGAAATGGCCCTCATGCAGGCGGCGATGGGTGCATTGATGAGTGCCGGCGGCGGCGGGCCGGGCGGGGGCTTTGGCGGGCCACCGGATGACGAGGTCAGTCCCGCCCAAAAAGCCGAGGCGCGGCAACTAGCCGAGGGAGAGATCAGCCTGACCAACGGTGACATCATCGAGGGTACCGTGGCGGACGTGGACCAGAACGGTATCGTCGTGCGTCGCGACATCGGTGGCTTCGCGCGGCGCGCCAACTGGATGCAGTTGACCCAGCAAAGCCTCAAGAAAATTCGCCGACTGGGGGAGACAGACCCCAAGCGTTACAAGGGAGCGGCGGAGTTTGCCGAGCCGTTCATCGAGCCGGACGAATCGCAAATGGAGAGGAACCTCCCGCCTGGGCCGGTCAGGGGGCTGATCGAGCCGCAGTTGCCGTCGAGCGTGCAAGTCACCTCCAAGATGGCGGCCTACGGTAGCGGGGGGGGCATCGGCCTGCTGGTGGCCATCGCACTCGGGAGCATGATGGCCGGGCTTGGCGTCGCGGCGTTCCGGGAATCCAACGCGCTGCTGGCGGCGGGGGTCTCGCTTGTCCTGCCGGTCGTTGGCCCGATTCTTATCCTCGCGAAACCGAAGGTTGAGTACGAGGATGAATACGACGAGGAGGATGAATACGAATACGAGGAGGCCGAGGCGCCGCAAGGGGCCACCATGACCGACACCGGCGGCGGAGCCGTGGCCGGAATGTTGCCGGAAGCCAAGAAGATGAGCTTTGCCCAGACCGGTCCGAAAAAGTCCGCGCTCAAGCCGCAATCCTGGGCACGCAGCGACACGCGGTTCGACCGCTCATTTTTCCAGAACAACTTCCCGAACTATTTCAAGGTGGTGCTCGGCGCGACAGAGCGCGGGCTTGTGCTGGCCATCAAGACTGGCAAGCGCGGATTCGTCGGTCAGCGCATCAAGCGCATCTCCGGGACCGATATTCACATGGAGTTGCTCAACGGCAAGGAGCAGAAAATCTCCTTCAGCGAAATGGGCACTGTTGATTTGCGTGTAAAATAGAAACCCGACCCAGTCACACCGCCTGGCCAAGCGCGGCCTGGCCGACCCATTTTTATTGATGAAGCTACGCACGATTCTCCTGTTTGGTTCACCCGGTGCCGGCAAGGGCACGCAGGGAAAGATCCTCGGCAAATTACCCAACCACCTGCACGTCTCAAGCGGCGACCTTTTTCGCAATCTCCGAATACAGAACCCGATCGGCCAAACCTTCCTCGAGTACGCGAGCAAAGGCCACCTCGTCCCCGACGAACCCACCATCGAACTTTGGCGCGACGACATCAAAAACCGCATCCGCACCGGCACGTTTAGCCCCGAAACCGACACGCTGCTGCTCGACGGCATCCCCCGCAACCCCGCCCAGGCCGATCTCCTCGACGACACACTCAACGTCGTCAGCGTGATCAACCTATTCTGCAAAGACCTCGACATCATGGTTGAGCGACTCCAGGCCCGCGCCCTTCGCGAAAACCGGCTGGACGACGCCAACCTCGACACCATCCGCAACCGGCTCGAAGTTTACGAAGCAGAGACCCGCCCGGTACTCGACCATTA
>CAUZVJ010000229.1:0-4251 GCA_963583225.1 Verrucomicrobiia bacterium | reverse complement strand
CGAGGCCCAGCGTGCGGAAGATGTGCGAGTTCTCAGCGATCGGCTGGGTCGGGTAGCTGGCGTTGTCGACGAGGATTTCCTGCGCAGTGATGAACAGGCGCACCGCCGCCTTGAAGCGGTCGATGTCAAACACGCCGTCCTCGCGCTTGAAGCGCATCAGGTTCAGCGAGGCCAGGTTGCAGGCCGTGTTGTTGAGGAAAACGTACTCGGAGCAGGGATTGGTCGAGTGGATCGGCTCGGTGCCCTTGCAGGTGTGCCATTTCTGGATCGCGCCGTCGTACTGGAGACCGGGGTCGCCGCAGATCCAGGTGCCCTCGGAGATTTTGTTCAGCAGCCCGGAGGCGTCCTTCTTTTCAAGTTTCTTGCCGGTGGTCACGGCGCGCGTCCACCAGTCGCCGCCGTCCTGCGCGGACTGCATGAACTCGTCGCTGACACGCACCGACAGGTTCTCGTTTTGGTACATGACGCTGCCGTAGGCGTCGCCGTTGTACGAGCCGTCGTAGCCCTGCTCGATCAGGGCCCACGCTTTTTTCTCCTCGCCCTGCTTGGCGTCGATGAATTCCTCGATGTCGCCGTGCCAGTCGCGGATGGTGTTCATCTTGGCGGCGCGGCGCGTCTTGCCACCGGAACGCACCACATTGGCCACCTGGTCATACACCCGGAGAAACGACATCGGGCCGCTCGGGATCCCGCCGCCCTTGATCGTTTCGCGCTTGGATCGGATTGGTGTCAGGTCGGTGCCGGTGCCGGAGCCGAACTTGAAAAGCATTCCCTCGCTTTGCGCCAACTGCAGGATCGACTCCAAGTCGTCATCGACCGACTGGATGAAGCAGGCGCTGCCCTGCGGGTACTCGTACTGCGACGTCGCGCGCTTCGCCTGGCAAAGCGCCTCGTCGTAATGCCAGTTGCCCTGGGCCGAGTCGTTGCCGACGCCGTACTCGTGATGCAACCCGACGTTGAACCACACCGGCGAGTTGAACGCGCCGTGCTGGTTCAGGCAGAGCCACGACAATTCATCATAAAAAATCTCGCCGTCTTTTTTGCTGAAGTAACCGTCGTTGACGCCCCAGTCAGCAATGGTGCGGGCCACGCGGTGGATCAGTTGCCGCACGGACGTCTCGCGCTCCGGCGTGCCCTGCTCACCAAAAAAATATTTCGAGACCACCACCTTGGTCGCGAGTTGCGACCAGCCCTTGGGCACCTCGACATTTTCCTGCTTGAAAATAATCTTGCCGCCTTCGTCGGTAATCTCCGCCGTGCGCCTGTCCCACTCGATCTCGTCGTAGGGACTGCACTTGGCATCGCTGAACACCCGCTCGATCCGGATGCTCGATTCTTTTTTGCCCTTGGCCAAGCCGCTCCGTTTTGGGGCGGTGACTTTTGGGGAAGTGGCGCGGCGCGATACACGGGAGGCGGGTGCAGTCAAAGATTCGTTTGCGTCTATCATGGGTTGTCAGGCGTTTTAGGGTGTTAGGGGCAAAACAACCGCGCTTGGGGGCGATCTCACTCAATCAACCGCCCTTAAAAGCTCGGTCGAGCTGGGCAAAGGGGTGAGTGTTACCACAATCTGTTGGGGCATCAAGTTTTTTCTACCACAATTTGTGGTATTTTTTCTCTCATCGACCCCAACCGGCCAAGTTCCTTGCAGCGCAAGTATTTACGCCCCAGACTCTCCGGTGCCATGGCAAATTTTTTGATTGAGCAACTCGACGAAGTCGAGCCAACCCCCTGCCCCTGCGGCTTGGCCAAGCGCGCCTTCGTCGGCGAACCGGGCGCCGTGGCCAGCCTGCACGAGGTCGATATCAAGCGGGACTCAGCCGTCCATTACCACAAACGGACGACCGAAATCTACCTCGTTCTCGAGGGCGAGGGGCACATCGAGTTGGACGGCGAACGGGTGCCGGTCAAGCCGATGACCGCCGTGTACATCAAGCCTGGCTGCCGGCACCGGGCGGTGGGTCGCCTGAAAATTATCAACATCCCCATCCCGGCGTTCGACCCCGGGGACGAGTGGTTCGACGACTGACCGCTCCGGTTTCGGCTTGCTTCGGGTGGTCGATTGCCGATTGAATCCACCGCCCTGCGGGAGTCATCAGGGTTACCACATTTTATTGCATGCACACATTAATTCTTTTTTTGCTCGGAGTCACCTCGGTGATCAGCCTCGCATTCATCATCGAGCGGGGTTACGCCCTGCGCCGCAACTCCATCATCCCCCAACCCCTGACTGACAGCCTGGAGCATTGCCAGACGCGCAGCGACGTGAACACCCTGCTGCGGTTCTGCCAGCAGCACGAGCTCACCCCGCTGTCGCGGCTGACCACGGCCGCCATCGAGCACCTCGAGTGGGCCAAGCCGGACAACGTCGAGGCGTTGCAGACCCGCGCGCGTCACGAGGTCAGCCGGATGGAGCGCGGCCTTGTGGTGCTGGAGATCATCACCGGCATTGCGCCGCTGCTGGGCCTCGTCGGCACGGTGTTTGGGTTGATCGAGATTTTCGGTGAAATGACCTCGGACCAGGTGGACACGGCCCGTTTTGCCAGCGGCATTTCCCTTGCCCTTTACGCCACGCTCTCGGGCCTCAGCATCGCCATCCCGTCGCTCGTTGCGTGGAGCATATACAGCAAGCGGGTCGAGACATTCGCCATCGAGATGGAGACGCTGCTCGACAAGTTCCTTCGCCGACAATACCCGGTCAAGCCCGGGAAATAACCGCCCCCGCCGCTCATGCGATTTCTCCCGCCCAAAAACCGAAAGCCCCCCATCGTCATCATCGTGGCGCTGATTGACGTGCTGCTGGTCGTGCTCATTTTCATGGTGGTATCGACGACGTTCACGAATCAAGCCGCTGTGAAACTTGTCCTGCCGGAATCGTCACAGGCCAAGGCCGCACCGGCCGTGAACGACAGCCTCATCGTCACCGTGGCCAAGGATCCGCCGCACTTCTATTTTGGAACCAGCGCCGTGGCGCCTGCCGACCTCGAGGCCGAGTTGAAACAACGCATCGCCGACAACCCGGAATTGGAACTCTCGATCCGGGCCGACACCGACGCGCCGTGGGGGAAAATCATCAAGCTGATGGATGCGGCCAAGGCGGTGGGCGTCACATCCGTGAAAGCCTTCACCGAGGAGCCAGCCGACGGATGATCGACATCCCTCCCCCCGACAGTCTGCATCTCTCGTCGGCCACGGGCTGGCTGCAACTCGGCAATCCCGACGAGGCGTTGGCCGACTTGGCCAAGGTGTCGGCCGAGCATCGCGAAGATCACGAAGTGCTGCACCTCGAGTGGCACATCCACGCCCGCAACAAAAACTGGGAGCGCTGTGCGGCACTCGGCGGCGTGATGGCAAAACTTCATCCCGACGATCCCGCCGGCTGGATCAACCAGGCCAACGCGCTGTTTTATCTCAATCGAGGCCAAGAGGCGTTCGACCTACTCGAGCCGATGCGCGAACACTTCCCGCAAAACGAAGCCATCCCGTACAACCTATCGTGCTACGCCTGCCAGTTCGGCGACCTCGACTTGGCGCTGGATTGGTTCCAGGCGGCAGAGCAGGTCGGCGACCCGGAAAAAATCCGCGAAGTGGCCCTGCTCGACCCCGACATGGAACCGATCTGGGATCAGATCAAGTAAGTGAGCAGTTGGCAGTGAGCGGTAAGCCGTAATCGCTCCGCCCAGCCGACCGCTCACCGCTCACTGCTCACTAAAACTCCTTGCGCTTGGCCAAGCGTTGAGGTCAAACAACCGGCGTGCCGGATTGGCTGACATCTATTCTCCTCGGGATCATCGAGGGGATCACCGAGTTTCTTCCCATCTCCTCGACGGGCCACTTGCTGGTGCCGCAGCAGCTTGGTTGGCTGGCGCCGCAGTCGGACGTGTTCAACATCGCCATCCAAAGCGGCGCGGTCGTCGCGGTGCTGTTCAACTTCACCGACCGAGTCAAGCAACTCACCCTCCGCTGGCGCGAACAGGAGGCGCGTGACTACCTGGCCAAGCTGCTCGTCGCGTTCGTCATCACCGGCGTCGGCGGGCTGCTCATCGACAAACTTGGCTTCGAGTTGCCGGAGACGGTGCTGCCGGTGGCGTTGGCACTGCTCGTCGGCGGCGTGTTGTTTGTGGTGGTCGAAAAAAAAATCGGCGACCGGGCGAGCTTGGCGGAGGTCACTTGGGCGATCGCGATTGCGGTTGGCTTCGGGCAGTTGCTCGCGGCGGTGTTCCCCGGCACGTCGCGCTCCGGAGCGACGATTCT
>CAUZVJ010000228.1:0-4262 GCA_963583225.1 Verrucomicrobiia bacterium | reverse complement strand
GTTCAACAGCGCCTGCCCGGCCATCACCGCGCGCTTGGCTTTTTCGCGGCTTTCGCACAGCCCGCGATCGACCAGCGCCAAGTCCAGCCGCATCGGCTTGGCCGGCTTGGGCATCAATTCATTCTCCTCCATCACAGGGAACGGGTTGCTCCCGCGCTTCTTTTAGTCAGAATGTGCGCCGTGCCGCAAGGAGCGAACCCACTTGCCGAGCTGATCCGCGCCGAAATCGGCGACGGCGGCCCGATGCCGTTTGCGCGCTTCATGGCGCTGGCGCTGTATCATCCGGAGTTTGGCTATTACAATAAAGACACCGGCCAAGTCGGCCGCCGGGGCGACTTCGTCACGAGCGTAAGCGTCGGCGCGGTGTTCGGCCAACTGCTCGCGTTCCGCTTCGCGAAATGGCTCGGGGCGATCGACGGGCCGGTGCGGATCGCCGAGGCCGGCGCGCACGACGGAAGCTTGGCGGGCGACATTCTCGAATGGCTCGCCGCCAACGACGAGCCGCTGTTTTCGCGGTTGACGTACACGATCGCCGAGCCGTCGGCCAAGCGGCGAAGTTGGCAGGCCAAGCGCTTGGCCAAGTTCGCCGAAAAAATCGAGTGGCACGACACGCTCGCCGATACGCCGGAAATCTGCGGCGTCATTTTCAGCAACGAGTTGCTCGACGCCTTTCCCGCGCACCGCATCGGCTGGGACGCCGCCAAGCGCGACTGGTTCGAGTGGGCGGTCGGCTGGCGCGACGGCGCGTTTCGCTGGGAGCAGATCGACCGCGACGGTGCGGCATGGCGGGCACTGCTCCCCGCTTGGCCAAGCGAGTTGCTCGACGTGTTACCGGGTCGTTACACGACCGAGTTGTCGCCGAAAGCCAACGCGTGGTGGCGCACCGCCGCCGACAAATTAGCCGCCGGCAAATTGATCGCGTTCGACTACGGCCACGGCCCGGGCGACTGGCCCGCCGCAAATCAGCCGGCCGGAACCGTACGCGGTTACCGCGACCAAAAACTCGTCGACGACATCTTGGCCAACCCCGGCGAACAGGACCTCACCGCCCACGCCAACTTCGGCCTGGCCAAGAGCGAAGGCGAAGCGGCCGGTTTGCAAACAGAACGGTTCACCTCACAAGAGCGATTTTTGAACGGCACCTTCGCCGAAATGCTCCAGACAGCCCACGCGCTTGGTCAAGCGATCGACGTGCGCCAATTACAAACCCTCACCCACCCCGCCCAAATGGGCCGCCCGTTCCGCGTACTTGTGCAGTCCAGATAATTTTCATCCGCAGATTTCACAGATTCACGCAGATGGTTTGCGTTTTTAATTAACATGGATGGGCAGAATGAACAGGAAGGAAAAAATAATTCCTGTGCATCCTGTTTATCCATGTTTGAATTTTGGAAATCCGTGTTCATCCGAGAAACCCGTGTCTTTTTTTGTTTTCGATGACGAGGTACGAAGTAGGAGGACGAGGACGATTGGTTATCCCCTCTGCGGCCCTCTGCGTCTCTGTGTCCTCTGCGTTTAACAACCGCTTTAGTAGCCCAAGAATGTCCAGACGGCGGCGGGGGCGATGACCAGGGCGGGGAGGTAGTCGGCCAACTGGATGCGGCGGATTTCCAGCAGCAACAGCGGGATGCACAGCAGGATGAAGCCGCCAGTTGCGGTCACGGAATCGATCAGCAATCCGGCCTCGGGCAGGGCCTCGAGCGATTGTTGCACCACGACGGCCAGCAGCGTCAGCGTGCCTTGATAGACCAGCACCGGCACGGCGGAAAAAAGCACACTCCAGCCGAACGTCGTCGCGAAAGTCATCGTCGAGATGCCGTCCATCAGCGACTTGATCGCAAGGATTTTGATGTCGCCGGTGAGCCCGTCCTGAATCGGCCCGAGCAGCGACATTGGCCCCACGCAAAACAGCAGCGTGCAAGTTACAAAGCCTTCGCTTGTCGGATGTTTTTCGTCCTCTTTTTGTGCTGCGGCAGTGAACTTTTTTCGCGCCCAAGCACCCATCGAGTTGAGCCGACGCTGGATGCCGATTTTGCCGCCGAGCCACTTGCCGGTGCTCAGCGAGATCATCACGACGATGAACAAATAAACGCGCATCAGCCAACCGCGCGGCGATTGCCCGGGGTAGTCGCCGGCGATGCCGTTCCAAATCATCATGAAGCTGATCGCCAGCGACACCAGCGCAATGCCGATCTTCAGATTTTGCTGCGTCTTCGCGGAGATGTTTCGGAAGATGAACAGTCCGGCAAGGCCTCCGAGGAGAATGCAGGCGGTGTTGAGAATGGTGCCGAGGCCGGTCACGCGCGGAGGTTGGGCGACTCCGTTGCGGGAGACAAGGGCAATGCCGACGCCGGCAGATTCAGTGCCGCCAGCCAGCCGGCGGCTTTGTTGAGTGTCTCTTCGTATTCGGCGGCGGGATCGGAGTCGGCGACGATGCCTGCGCCGACGTGGAACCACGCTGTGCCGTCCCGGCAAACGGCGGTGCGGATGAGGATGTTGAACTGGCTTTCGCGGTTGAAACCAAGGTAGCCGAGGCATCCGCTGTACGGCCCGCGGACGACCGGCTCGAGTTCGTCGATGATTTCCATCGCGCGAATCTTCGGCGCGCCGGTGATGCTGCCGCCGGGGAAACAGGAGGCCAGCGCGTGCAGATGCGTGACGCCCGGTCGCAGCCGGCCGGCCACGGTCGAGACGAGGTGCTGCACTTGGGCGAACCGCTCGAGCTTGGCCAAGTCGGGCACCGTCACCGAGCCGTATTCGCAGAACCGGCCAAGGTCGTTGCGGAGTAGATCGGTGATCATCACGAGCTCGGAGCGGTCCTTGGCGCTGGTCTGCAACTCGTAACCAAGCCGGGCGTCGAGGTCGGGCGAGGTGCCGCGCGGGCGCGTGCCTTTGATCGGCCGCGTGGTCGCGTGGTCGCCGCTCAAGCGTAGAAACTGTTCCGGCGACGAGCTGGCGAGCTGGAAGTCGCCGCACTGCAGGAAGCCCGAAAACGGCGCGGGCGACGCAGTGGCCAAGCGCTGAAACAGCGTCCAGCCATCGACACCCACTTCCGCGGCCAAGCGATGCGTGAGGTTGGCCTGATAAATGTCGCCTTTCCAAATATAGTCGATGATTTGCCGCACGCCGTCGCAGTAGTCATCGCGTGACATCGTCGAGGTGACTAGCGGCGTCGCCGCTTGGCCAAGCGGCAGCCCGGCGGCGGGCGCTTGGCTCGGCGCGGCGAGTTGCTCAAGCCAAAACTCGGCGGCGGCTTGGGCGCGTTCGTCGGAGCGGTCGCCCTCCTCGCCGAGGCCGGTTGATATGAGCCACGCCTTGTCGAGGTTGTGATCAAACACGATGAGGCTGTCGTAAAAACCGACGCTGCATTCCGGCAACTCAAGGTCGTTGTGGGTCGTGAGCGGCAGGTGCGGCTCGGTGAATTGTTTCAGCTCGTAACCGAAGTAGCCGAAACAGCCGCCGAGCGGGAACGGCAGGTCGATCTCCTCGAGCAACTCGTAACGGCCGGCGAGGCTCTCGAGCAATTTCCACGGGCTGCCGAACAGTGTACGGCGACCGGTGGCCGACTCGATTTCGCAGCGCGAGCCGTGCGACTCAAATCGCAAAAACGGCCTCGCGGCGACGAGGCTGAAGCGCTCGCCGTGCTCCATCGTGCCGGAGCGCAGCAGGATCGTCCCCGGCTCGGCGTGAAGCCGTCCGGTGAGCGACTCGGGCGTGTGCCGCGTCTCAATTTCCTGAATCAAAGGACAGGGCATCGGGTCAGAGGTCGAGCAGTTTACGAAGGCCGCGGTCGTTTTTGAGCGGGCTGACGAGCGAGAGACAGAGGCGTTCCGGCCGGAAAAAATCATTCGCGACGCGGCGGATGTCGCCGGGCCGGATTTCGTGGAGGCGGGCTTTAATTTCGTCCGGTGGGATGATGTGGTCGAAGCCGAGCAGCTGTTCGCCGACCCAGTTCATCTGGCTCTCGGTGCTCTCGAGCGAGAGTTCGAGTTGGCCGATGAGGTAATCGCGTGCGCGTCGTAACTCGGCGGCGCCTGGCGGTTTTTCGCGGAGGCGCCGCAGCTCGGCGAGAGTCAGCTTGAGTGCCTTTTGCGTGTGGGCGGTGTCCAGCCCGGCGGCGATCGTGAGGCTGCCGGTGTCGTGATAAAAGTTGGGTGTCGAGTAGATGCTGTAGGCCAAACCGTGCTCCTCGCGGATGGACTGGAAGAGGCGCGAGCTCATGTTCTCGCCGAGGATCACATTGGCCAAGCGCAGGGCAAAGC
>CAUZVJ010000227.1:0-4263 GCA_963583225.1 Verrucomicrobiia bacterium | reverse complement strand
GATCGAAGCGAAGTAGCCGTCCTTCAATTCCTGCGGATCGTTCTCGTGGCGCTCCACCGGAATCCAGCCGGGCGACACCATGTTCACCGTGATGTTCCACGGCGCCAACTCGTGAGCGAGGCTGCGGCTGAACCCGGTCTGCCCGCCCTTCGCCGCGACGTATGCCGTGAATGGCGTGACGCCCAGGTGAACCACCTCCGAGCCGATGTTGATAATGCGTCCCCAGCGTTGCTGCTTCAAGTGTGGCAACATGGCGCGCGTCACGAGGTACGGACTCTTGACGAAAAAATCGAGCATGCTCTGGTAAAAATCCCAGTCGTATTCCTCGATCGGTTTCAGTGGCTGATCCGGCGTGGCGTTGAGCACGACGATGTCCACCGAGCCAAGCTTCTCTCCGGCCTCGGCGACCAAGCGGTTTACGTCGGCCTCGTCAGTCACGTTGGCGCGGATCATCGCTCCCTCTGCCCCGGTGGCCTCAAACTCGGCGAACGCCTTGGCCGCGCGTTCCTCGTTGTTGTGGTAGTTCATCGCCACCTTGGCACCCGCTTGGCCAAGCGCAATCGCCATCCGCTTGCCCAAGCCGGTCGAACTGCCGGTGACCAGCGCCGTCCTGCCTTTGAGTGAAAATTGTTCCGTGCTCATTCGTGCATCGAGAGGCGAAGGACACTACCAAAGCGCACCCCGAATGAAAACCGCTTTCTGCCGCCAAGTCAGCAACCGCACAGCTCAGCAGCGGATAATTGGCTGAGATCGGCCACGGCCCAATCCGGCTCACAGGCCCGAAGCGTCTCCAGCGTCGCCCCGCCCGTGGCCACGCCCACCGTGCGTGCACCGATGCGTTTGCCGCAGGCGATGTCCTTCGGCGTGTCGCCGATCACGACGATCTCCGGGCCGTCCAACTTGCGCTCGAGATACTTGCTGCCCTTGGCCGCAGCGGCGACGGCGATGAGATTGCGATCCTCGTTGTCGTTGGCGAAACCGCCCAGCGCGAACCGATCCCAAAGCCCGTACGTGCTCAATTTGCGCTTGGCTCCCTCGCGGATGTTGCCGGTCAATAGGCCAATCACCGGCGCGTCGGGTAACGCCGCCAAGTCGTCTAGCAACCGCACCACGCCCGGGAACGGCCCGCCCTCGTTGGCGTCGAGATGGTTGTCCACCAAGCGGAGGTAGTGGCTGAAAAATGACTCGCGGTTTTCCGGCGTGTGCTCGACGCCGTTCAGTTCGCATAACTCGCGGAAGATCGAGTAGTCGGTGCGCCCGGCAAACTTGATTTTCGCGGTGGCATCGGCAACGCCAAACGCCGCTTCGAACGCCTCGCCGAACGATTTCATCCCGGCGCCGCCGGTGCTCACCAGCGTGCCGTCGATGTCGAACAACACGAGCCGCACCATTATTTGCATCGTTCTGCCTTCGGCTTTGCTGTAAAAATTCGTTTCCCAAGGGGAACGCGCCCGCAAAAGCCGACGCGGAAAATCCAATGCACAACTCAAAAAGTCAACCCGTCACCAGCGCTGAAGTCTGGAAAACGTGGTTTCCCCTCGCGCTGAGCTGGCTGATGATGGGGGTCGAGTTGCCGCTGCTTAGCGCCGTCGTGGCGCGCTTGGCCAACCCGGAAATCAACCTCGGCGCTTATGGCGGCGTGGTGTTCCCGCTTTCGCTGCTGATCGAGGCGCCGATCATCATGCTGCTCACCGCCAGCACCAAGCTGAGCCGCGACCTCGCGTCGTACAAAAATCTGTGGCGCTTCATGATGATCTCCGGCGGCGGCCTCTCGGCGCTGCATCTGTTCGTCGCCGTCACGCCGGTTTTTGATCTGCTCGTCGGCGGGATGCTCGGGGTCAAGGGCGACATCCTCGAGGCCAGCCGCCTCGGCATGATCATCATGACGCCGTGGACCTGGGCCATCGCCCACCGGCGATTCAACCAAGGCGTGCTCATCCGGTTCGGCCACTCGAAGGCTGTCACTTGGGGCACCCTCGTCCGCCTCGTCGCCGTTGTGTCGGTACTGAGCGTTTGCTACGCCTTGGCCAAGCGCATTGGCCTGCCGGAGTTGGGCATCATCGCCGCCACCGCCGCCGTCTCCTCCGGCGTGGTGCTCGAGGCCATTTACGTCGCGTGGAAAGTTCGGCCAATCGTGCGCGACATTTTGCCCGGCGTGCAGTCCGCTGAACCGCCGCTCAACCGCAAACGGTTCCTGTCGTTTTACATCCCGCTCGCGCTCAGCCCACTGCTTGGCCTCGCGGCGCAGCCGATGCTCACCGCCGGTATCAGCCGCATGCCGTCGCCGATGGAATCGCTCGCAATTCTCCCGGCGCTCAACGGGTTCACGTTTCTGTTTCGCTCGATCAGTCTGGCCTTTCTCGAAGTCGTGGTGGCACTGGTCGAGCGACCCGGCGGCTACGTGGCCCTGCGGCGCTTCGCGTGGCAGGCCGCGCTGGGCGTGTTCTGCCTGCAACTGCTGATTGTCGCCTCGCCGTTGGCCAGCGGCTGGTTTAGCACCGTCAGCGGGCTCGACCCGGACTTGGCCAAGCTCGCCTCTCAGGCCGTCTGGGCAGCGCTGACATTGGCCGCATTCGGTTTTGGCAGCAGCTTTTTTCAGGGGCTGCTCGTGCACTCGCACAACACCCGCAGCGTCACCGAGTCGGTGGCGATGTTTCTCGTGGTGATCGTGGCGGGGCTGGCCGTGGGGGCGCACGGCGACTGGATGGCTGGCGCCATCTTCGCCTACATCATCTATTCGCTTGGCCAGGCGACGCAGTTCGGCTGGCTTTTCATCCGCAGCCGTCCCGATCGCCAGGCGCTTGCCCAGGCGGAATAACTTCGTGGACCCGGCGCGCTCCGCTTGGCCAAGGTCACAAAACCGTCACAAAGGCGATTCCCCTTGCACGCCCCGCCAGCTTGTGCCTTAATGCACTCGTTGTTGATTGAAGGTCAATCAGCACGGAAGAAAGGAAACAGAAAATGGCACACTTCGTGAAACTGACACAGGCTTCGCCGAACGGTTATACCGAGGAAGATTCCAGGATTCTGTTCAACCTCGACACGGTCATCTCCGTTGAACCGGTGGGTGACCAGACGATAATCCAGACCCGATGGGGGCGGATGACGGTTAGCGAGGATCTGGACACAATCCTGGATCTGGCGAATGCCGACAGGGGTGGCTTCAAGGCCCCTCAACTCGATTCGTTCACGCGAATCAACGAGGAGTCACTCTCCTTGTAAAGCACGGGCGAAGGCCCGATTTGGAAATACTGAATAAGAACTGACCCGCAGCCGGTTGCTCCCAAAAGGACGCCGGCTGCGTTTGTTTTTCGGGATCGCGCCCCTGTTTATCGACATTGTGCGGCAACAGACTGCCTGCTAGCGTTTTGACAGACATCAAGCTTATGAAACGCACACTACTGACGCTCGCAGTCGCCACGCTACTAGCCACAAGCGCCTTCGCTGAGCCGATTCACGATGCTGCCGACAATGGCGATCTAGCGGGTGTCCAGGCGGAATTGGATAAAGGTGCGGATGTGAATGCGACGGATGTTGATGGCGAAACACCTCTAGATAAGTTCAAAAGCAGACCCGAACTCGCCGACCTCCTCCGCAAACACGGCGGCAAGACGGAGGAAGAATTGGAAGCTGAAGGGAAATGAAACACCTCCTAATCACAACAATCGCAGTCACCTCGCTACTGGCCACAACCGCCTTCGCTGGTCCGATTCACGATGCTGCCAGAAAAGGGGACATCGAAGCCGTCAAACAGCACTTGGCCGCTGGTAGGAATGTGAATGCGAAGGATGATAAAGGCAGAACTCCTTTGCATCGTGCGGCTCGTGAAGGACACAAGGAAGTCGCCGAACTGCTTATTACCGCTGGTGCTGCTTTGAATTGGAAGGATAAGGAGGGAAAGACTCCTTTGTATCATGCGGCCCGTTGGGGTCACACGAATATCGCCGCACTACTTATCGCTGCGGGTGCGGATGTGAATGCGAAGGATGATAAAGGCAGAACACCGCTGGATCGGGCCGTTGGTTATACCGAAATCGTCGCACTCCTCCGCGAACACGGCGGCAGAACGGCTCAAGAATTAAAGGCACTGATTGATGCTGCCGAAGAAGGAAACATTGAAGCCGTTAAACAGCACTTGGCGGCTGGCATGGATGTGAATGCGAAGGATGAGGATGGGGTGACTCCTTTGCATGAGGCGGCTCTTTGGGGTCACAATGAGGTCGCCGAACTCCTCATCGCCAACGGTGCGGAAGTGAATGCACT
>CAUZVJ010000226.1:0-4282 GCA_963583225.1 Verrucomicrobiia bacterium | reverse complement strand
AGAGCGATGTGCTCAGCCTCCACTGCCCGCTAACCGACGCAAACCATCACCTCGTCAACGCCGGGCGCTTGTCGCAAATGAAGCCCAGCGCGTTGCTCATCAACACCGCGCGTGGCCCGCTCGTCGATACGGCCGCCCTGACCAAGGCGCTGCACGACGGCGAGATCGCCGGTGCTGGCTTGGACGTGATGGAGACCGAGCCGCCGCCAGCCGATCACCCACTCTACGCCGCACCGAACTGCCACATCACGCCGCACATCGGATGGGCCACCCAAGCCGCCCGGCGCCGGTTGATCGACATCGCAGTGGAAAATGCGAAGGCATTCCTCGACGGCCACCCGCGCAATGTCGTTAACGCCGACCAGTTGGTTTAACCAAACGAGGCTTCACTAATCCACAGCAGCGTGCCGCTGGGGGTGCGGGCGTAGAAGGGGAGCAGGTCGGTTGCGGCGAGATGGATGCACCCGCGCGACGCCGGTTGGCCAAGCGTTGACTCGTCGCCGACGCCGTGGATGTACACGTAGCGGGCGTGCGTATCGACGTTGCCACCCTGGTTGAATCCCGGCTCCAAGCCCTCGAGCCAGAGGATGCGGTGCGCGATCGCGGCGTCCGGCTGTTCGGCGACCGTGCCCACCACTTTGCGGCTCTCAAACACAGCGCCGGCGGGCAGGCCGTCCCCGAACTTTTCCGCAATGCGATGCAGACCAAGCGGCGTTTTGTCCGTGTCCTCCGCCTGGCCAATGCCGAACCGCGACGTGGAAATGACCAAGCGGCGCTCCTCGGCATACTCCCATCCGGCAACCTGCCGAAACTCGGCCATCCGCTGATCCGCCACGGTGGCAACCAGGAGGGTCGGCGTCGGCTCGATGCCGTGCCGCTCGCACGCCTCCCTGATCGGCTGGAGCGCGTCGGCACTCATTCCAGCGACTTGAGCAGCACTTTCGATTTGCGGCCACTCTCGTCCGCCGCCGCCTGGCGCGCCTCGGGCAGGTCGTCGAGTGTGCCCTCGGTGAAGCCGGCCTTGGACTGAAACCACTTGAATGTCTGCGTCGAGAGTACGAACAGCCTGGCCAAGTCCTTGTCGCGGCCAAGTTTCTCGGCGTACTCGACGAGCTTGCGGCCGATGCCCTGGTTTTCGTGCGCGGCGCTGACGCACACCGCGCCCAGCTCGGCGACGTTGGCCTCCGCAAAAACAGTCAGCGAAAAACAGCCGACCGGGTTGCCGTCGATCTCGAACAAATGATACTCGCCGACGTTGGCCTCGAGGTCGGCCAGGCTGCGATCCATCAGCTCCTCCGACTCAATGGCGCTCTTCGTCAGCGCGAGGATGCTGCCCAGGTCGGACTTTTTCGCCGGGCGAATCTGCCGGTATTCGTTGGCGTACACGAGCGTGCCGATGCCGGTGTTGGAGAACACCTCGGCGAGCAGGCCCTCGTGCACGCTGCCGTTGATGAGGTGCACGCGCGGGATGCCGGCCTGGCACGCGGCAGCGGAGTTGCGCGCCTTGGCCAATTGCTCCGGCTCGAGGCTGTCCGGCTCGTGTTCGAGAATCCGCTCGAGATCGCCGTTGGGAATCTGCCGGATCACTTCGCCGTTGCGGATCAACCCGTCTCGGGTGGTGACGTAGACCAGCTTGGTCGCCCGCAGCCGCACAGCCACCTCGCGGGCGAGGTCGTCGGAGTTGACGCGGTAAGTGTTGCCCTCGCCGTCGAAGCCAAGCGGCGGGATGACCGGGATGCTGCCCTGCGCCAGGAGGCTCTGCAGGTGGCCAAGGTCGATCCGCTCCGTCTTGCCGGCGAACTGGTAATCGGTGCCGTCGATGATGCCGCGCGGGTGTGCCGTCACGGCGTTGGTCGAGACGCCGCGCAGGCCGTTGGCGGCGAAGCCCTCGAGTATCTCGTGCGTGAGCCGGTTGGCCGCCGTGAGCGCCAAGTCCAGCGTGGCGGCGTCCACCGGACCGGTGCCGTCGAGGTCGGACGGCTCGATGCCGCGCTCCAGCGCCAACGACGCGATCTGGCTGGCGCCGCCGTGCACCAGCGCCACGCGGATGTTCAGCGAGCGCAGGACGGCGAAATCGAGCAGGAGGTTCGAGAAATTCTCGTCGCTGACAATCGCGCCATCGACGCTGACGACAAAAATCCTGTCCCGAAACTTCGGAATATACTGGAGAATTCCCCTGAGATCAGTCGGCTTCACGTTGCTCCTTGCGCGCTTGGCCAAGCGGCCGCGCCGCCGCAGATAAGAAAAGCGATTCCCCGCCGGTTCAACCTATTTCTGCTGCACGACGAGCGCAGCGGTCTCGGGCGGCTTGGCTTCGGGCTGGGTGATCTTTAGGGGCAGGATCGTGGCAACGATGATCGTCTGCACCAGGCCCACGACGCCGATGAGCGTGAGCAGCTTGGTCCACGTGCGCAGTGTCTCCTTCTCCGTGAAGCCGCTCATGCGCTGGACGACCCAGAAGCCGCTGTCGTTCATCCACGAGAGCGGGAACGCGCCGAAGCCGATGACAAGGCAGAAATAAATCGGATGACAGCTCACATCGCCGCTGGCGACGATGCCGGCCATGATGCCGGAGCCGGTGATCATCGCCACCGTGGCCGAGCCCTGCGCGGCGCGGATCACCGCAGTGAGCAGCCAGGCCATGAAGAGCATGACCGCCGGGTTGCCTTCGCTGACGCCGATGGCCTTGATGGTGCCGGCAATGTCGGTGTGCTTGATCATGGAGCCAAACGCGCCGCCCGCGCCGGTGATGAGGATGATCACGCCGGCCGTCTCCAGCGGCGCGCCCATGCTCTCGCCGATCTTTTCCAGCGTCCAGCCGCGCTGCCGGGCCAGGGTGTACATGGCGATGACAGCGCCGAGCAGCATGGCGAGATTTTTATCACCGATAAAGGTCAGCCCGGTCATCAGGTCGGCCGGCACGGTGAGACCCATTTTCTTGAACAGACCGATGAAGGTGACGATGGAGATCAGCACCACCGGCAGCATCACCGGCAGGAGGGACAGGCCGAAGGAGGGCAGCTCGTCGTCCTTTTTCTGGACGATCGCCTCCAGGTCCTTCAGCGGGGCGCCGCGCGTGTCGCGAAGGGGCACGTTGACCGAGGTGTTCAGCCGGCGGCAATACCACATGGCCACCAACACGGGGACGAGGGCTGCGAGCAGGCCGGCGATGATCGCCTCGCCTGCGGGCCGGCCGATGTTCTCGGCGATGATCAGCGGGCCGGGCGTGGGCGGCACCAACGTGTGGGTGATCGCACCCCCCGCGCAGATGGCGCAGACGTAGAGCGTGTAGTTCTTGCCGGTTCGCAACGCCAGCGCGCGGGCCAGCGGGATCAGCAGGAAAAAGACCGTGTCGAAAAACACCGGGATGGACAGGATGAAGCCGCTGAGAAGCATCGCCCACGAGGCGCGCTTTTCGCCGAGGGTGGCCATCAACCGGCGCACGATCTTGTCCGCCGCGCCGCTCTCAAGCATGCACATGCCGATGATCGCCGCCATGGCGATGACGAACCCAATCTTGCCCACCAGCGTGCCGAAACCGGACATCGACCAGTTGATCGACTTGAGAAACCGCGACTGGCCTTCCTTGTCCTCCCAGAACCCGTTGGCCAGCGTCAACTCTGGCATCTCCGGGGTTAGCAGGCCCACGAGGATGGCGCCCAGCGTCAGCCCGAGGAACGGGTGCAGGCGCAGCTTGATGATGGTGAAAAGGACGAACACCACGCCGGCGGCGAGGATGTAAAACGGGGTGTAATTGACGGAGTCAGAGGCTTGAGCTAGGATTGAGTGAGTCATGATTTGCCAATGGCAGTTGATCGGGTGCCGGTAGTCCCGCAAAAAAACGTCCCCCGGTCAAGCCCAACACACAGCCAGACCCCAGAAAACCCTGTTCCTCTCTCTCTCAATTTCCTTGGCCAACATCATGGTCACGTTCAATGAATCCCATAAGGCCATCAAGCCCAACTAGTCCGGTATCTTTTAAGGAGGCTAACAGTTGCCTCTGCTACATCTTGTGCCATGCCTTATTTTACAAGTAAGGATTCTTCCCTATTCAAACCGTGCCTGTGCCGAGACGCCTGATTGATGTTGGATGGTTATCGGTGATCTGCTATCGTTTGGCGCACGTCAGGCCTATGAAACAAATACCACTCACAATCATCGCAGCCGTGCTGTTGGTGGGGTGCGGGGAGTCGCAGCAGCAGACTGTTCCCGACCCCACTGAAGTGAAACTCGTTGAACCCGTAGCTGAAGCGGCAAAACCGGAACTGCCCGCAACCACGGC
>CAUZVJ010000225.1:0-4307 GCA_963583225.1 Verrucomicrobiia bacterium | reverse complement strand
CTTGGCCAAGCGCTTGGGGGATTGTGCTTGCGCCTTGGGCCGCAGATAGGTACGAAGTCGGGCCCCGTTTTCGGGGATTCCCACGATGCCCGCGTGGCGGAATTGGTAGACGCGCATGATTCAGGTTCATGTCCCAGCAATGGGGTGCAAGTTCAACTCTTGCCGCGGGCACCATTACTTTGGCCTTTATTGGCAGGCCCAATTTCACTGTGATAACCAATATTAACAGTGAGAAAAACAATATCAGAATTGGGCGGTGCCTCTTTTTGTGCCTCTTCTGAGTCTGGCCACAATAAAACACAACGTGCTTTTGAGCCGGTACTCGATAAGTTCGACCGCCCCATTCGCGGTCTCTGTAAGCGCGGTGGCAAGTTCTACGCGAGGCTTAATCTGCGGGAACCGGACGGAGAATCGAAGCAGAGGCGGGTTCCGTTATCAGGCGAGTCTGTTGTTCAGGCATTAGCCGAATTAGAGCGACTCAAGCTAGACCGACTTTCCCCCAATACCGCAAAGCGCAAGACCAGTCCGCTCTTCTCTGATTACTGGCCACAGTATCTCGCGGAGGTTACTGGAACCAAACGAGAGATCACATTGAGTTCAGAGCGTATTTTTTGTAGGCACTGGGCGACGGTGATCGGCGGGTGTCGCCTTCACTTGATTAAAAAATCGAACATTCTCCAATTTCGATCCCGCAAGCTCCGCAGCGGTTGGTCGGGGAGGACGGCAAATTTGGCGATAACCGTTGGTGAAGAAGCGAAAGACCAAGCGTGGGCGAATCATCGACGAAGGCCTGATGCCTGACACGGATCCGATCTATGAGCGGGGTTGGACCATTCTAACTGGGCGCAATCTAAGCCGAAACTTGCCCAGAGAAAAACCGGTTGAAGGTGGGAAACTTGAGATTCGCTTCAATGAATTTCCTCAGGCTGTTCATTGTTAATTCAGTTTTCATTTCAAAAGTCACTTAGTTACCGGCGAGGATGCGCGCCTTGCCGATCATCCACTCGAGTTGGGCGGGCCGGGGGTCGGTAGCGTAGATCGACGGGATGCCGGAGATCAACCCCTGCAGATCGGCCAACTGCACGCCCTGGGCGTACGGGTTCTGCGCCAGCCACTCGGCAAAGGTCGCCGCAACACAGCCCAGCCGCATCGCCGGTCCGGCCTGCTCCAGCGGCGTGACCGATTGCTCGTAGGCCAGGCTCCACTCCAGCTCGGTGTATTCGTTGGTGAACGGCACCTTGTAGCGCACACGCACGACGCCCAGCGGCCCTTCGCCGTTCGGGTTCACCTGCACAACGTACAGGGCGTTGCCGGCTTCCGCCGCGCTGATCTCCGCCGCGTCGACCTTGTTGTTGCGGAAATCCTCCTTCTTCAACTGATGCCGCAGATAGCCGACTTGACGGAATCGTGTCACCCGCTTGGAATTCCATTCCACCTGCGTCTTCACGTCCGAGGCGGCGACCTGGAACGCGCCGAGCAGCTTCTGCTCAAACTCAGCCACCGCTTGCGCCGGTTGGTTCAAGAAGCCGTACCGCCCGTCGCCGTTGCGGGCGAGTACCTCAAGCAGGTTGTCGTTGTAGCCCTCCCAGCCGATCCCGAAGCAGTCCAGCGCGATGCTCTGCTTGCGGTGGCTCTCCACGGTCTTGCGGAGCTGGTACGGATCGACGTTGCCCATGTTCGCCGCGCCGTCGGTCAGCAAAACCACGCGGTTGTTGCCGCCGGGAATGAAATGTTTTTTCGCCGTCTCGTAAGCCAGCGAGAGTGCCTTTTCCACGTGCGTGCCGCCCTGCGGGATCCAGCCGGTCGACGCCTTCAAAAACGCATCCCGATTGCCGCCGCGCATCCCGTCGATCCGCAACTTCGGCGTGCGCGAAAACGTGACCAGACTGACGCGATCATTCGGCGTGAGCTTGCGCGCCAACACGCCGAGCGCCTGCTGCACGATGCTCACCCGGTCCTCGCGCTCCATCGAGCCGGAGTTGTCGAGCAGGCAAACCAGGTTGATCGCCCGTCCCGGCTGGCGGCCCAGCGCCGCCGTGCGCACCGAAAACCGGATGATGTCACGGTCATGCGTGAACGGCGACCGCGCTCGCTCCCAGTGAAAGGCCAGCGCCTCGCCTGCGCCCGGCATCGGGTCGCGATACTCGAGCGCGTTCAGGAACTCCTCGCTACGCACATCGCTTGGCTCCGGTAGCTTGTTGGCCTGCAAACTGGCGAGCGTGGTCTTGAACGACACATCGCTCACATTCAGCGAGAAGGTGGAGAAATTGTTCTCATCGGTGACCGTCTCCGGGCGCGGCGTGTACACTACCGATGGCGTGGGCGGCTTGGCCGGTTGCGGCGGTTCCTTTTCGATCTCTTTCAGCTCCTGCCGAAGTTTCTCTTCAACTTTTGCCGCTTTCAGTTTCAGTGACTCTTCGCGCTTGGCCAAGCTCAATCGGGACAGCGGCTTGGCCGTGGGCTTGCGCACGGATAATTTATTTTTGGCCTCCCCCTGCTTGATACCTTGCAGCAACACCTCCTTGCCGGACTCGGATGCACCCCTAGGTTTCCGGGAGGCCACCCGCTTGCGGTCAACGTCAAACGACTTTGTCGTCAATTGCTCTCGACTGCTGGTGGGGATCGACTTGGTCTCGTCAACTGCCGTCGCAAGCGACTCGTATTCCTTGGTCGGCAATTCGGCCAGCGCGTCTGCGTCTTCCTTCAACCGCGACTGGCTTTGGCGACCGGACACCCTTGACGACCGGCTTTTTTGAGGTCGTGCCTTTTCATCAACGGTTAATTCCAAATATGTGGCTTCCAGTTCCTTGGCTGCCTTGGCCGGCTCGGCCAAGCGACGGTACACACTGCCCAGCACCGGCACGTCTCCCAGTGTGGGGACTTCCGCTTGACCTTCCTCTTTCACTTGTTCATCCTGGGTAATGAAGTCGAAGGCACCGGCGGTCACGATCGCCTGATGCTCCTGTTTCTGCCTCTTTCCCCGGTTCAGTTGGTCGTTGAAAAAAAGATCCGCCACGCCAGATTGATCAAGGTTGGTGGCTTTTGCAAACTGCTCGGACTTGCCCTTGGCCAAGCCACCCGAGGACAGTTCATTTGGCGGGAGACCCAGCATCTCGGTAGCGGCTGTGATGTTGACCGGCTGGCCGACAGCCACCGGTGCGCTATTGGACGACTTCCGAAAGGCCTGGCCGGTAAACCCGAGAACCCCTTCTGTTCCGAGTGCTTGCGCCCTCTGACCACGCCCAAAGTCACTGGGTTTCCCATTCAACTCGATCCCCCCGTCGCCATCCACATTCAGGCTCAAGGTGGTCGCTCCCTCGCCCTCGCTGGAGACCAAGCCTGCGGGCAGGCCTCCCATCGCCCCCGGATTCGGCTTGCCCAGCCCCTGTGCTTGGCCGCCATAAAAGCCGCCCCCAACCCCGCCGCCGCCGATGCCACTCCCCCCGGCCATGCCACCCATGCCGCCGATTAGATTGGCTTTCTTTCGGTCTTCACCGGCTATCTCCCCGCGATACGCCTCCCACTGTTCACCCTCCATCTGGCCCTGCCTGGGGACGCTCCAGTTGCTCGTGGAACGGCCATCCGCCGACAGGTCGGCTCGACGGTTGGTCGCTGACTTGTCGGCAGCCCGGTAAAACCAACCGTACTCCCGGCCGTTGTCGGCAGGCTCCCCGGCACCGGCCTGGGGCATCGGTGGAGTCGCCGGCCCCGATAGGGCCGGTCTCTTGAAATACTCCGCCATCTTCGGCCGATCCGCTTCTGCAGCCGAGTGGAGAGAATCGATCCTGAGCGCTCCAAAGTCACGCTCCGGTGCGGCATCAGCCGTCAGGGAATCGTAGCCCAGTTCGAGGTCGCCAGTAGTCGCCGCCATGCCGTGGGCCACCCCCGCCATGCCGGCGGACTTCCCCTCGCCGAACTCGCGTCCCAATTGGCTTTTAAACCCGTACAGTTCAGCGCCTTCCGTCGATACGCCCGCCGTACTGCTCGCGGACTGTGCATCCTTGTTGGCAAACCTTGGGACCGGTTGATTCGTCGGCGCGGCCGGAATCAGCGCCACATTCTTTTGCACGCCTGCCACCGACGCATCGTCCTCGTCGCCCTCCTCCCGCCTGGATTCAAACAAGGCCCGCTTGCGCCCCTCCGGAACCCTGGCTGCCATCTCGTAATCGGCCAAGCCGTTCACCGATACAATGGCACCCTCCCCGGTTGCAGCCGTTTCGCCGTTACCCTCCGATTTCGCCTCCGGCATAGCCAACTCGACGAACTGCCGTCGGACACGATTATCCGCGCGACCTCTTTGGCGGTTG
>CAUZVJ010000224.1:0-4336 GCA_963583225.1 Verrucomicrobiia bacterium | reverse complement strand
CCAACTGCAACATCCACGTCGCCGAGTCCTGCAGCTTGGGCTTGCGGTTTTTCCGGCCAAACAGTCGGCCCTTCCGTCTGCCCTCCTTGAGCGGCTTGGGCGCGGCGGCCTTGGCGGCACGCGCCGCCTTCTCCGGCTTGCCCTTGCCCTTGGCCGCCTGGACCGACACCGGGAACAGCCCGTCGCGCTGCAATATCGACAGCGCCCCCGCCCGGTCCGCCGACTCGAGCACGCCCTGCTTCACCTGCCCCGAGCGGCTCCGCGCCTTGTAACTGAATTGTGCCATGAAAAAGCCGCCGGCTGGCCAAGCGGCTCCACCGGCATTCGGCTGGATGAATCACCAAAAAAGCGGAAAAGTTGCCGAAAACCTCGCCCTTGGCCAAGCCCGATCAGCCCAAAAAACGGTGCTTTCCGACCCGATAAACCCCCGAAAATGCCTCCACCATGTGCTGTTTCGCCAATTCCACCGCCTTCGGCAGCCGCTCGCCCCGAGCCAAAAACGCCGTAATCGCTGCCGAATACGTGCAGCCGGTGCCCGGCAGCGACACCCCTTTCGCCCTCGGCGCAGACAGCAAAAACTCCTCGCTTCCGTCGAAAAACAGGTCGATCGCCTCGGTGCTTTTCATGTGCCCGCCCTTCACCAGCACCGCGCAGCCAAACCGTTCGTGGATCACCCGTGCCGCGTCCCGCATCTCCTCCGGCTCGCGCACCGGCCGCTTGGCCAAGGCCGCCGCCTCGTCGAGATTCGGCGTCACCAGCTTGGCCAACGGCAACAACCGCTTGGCCAAGGCCGTCGCCGCGCTTGGCTTCAAAAGCGGCGTGCCGCTGCTCGAGATCATCACCGGGTCGATCACCAACTGCAGCCGCTTGCACTTGGCCAAGCGATCCGACACCGCGTCAATGATCGGCCGCGAGTACAGCATGCCGGTCTTCACCGAGCGAATCGGCAGGCTGTCGAAAACAGAATCGAGCTGCGCCGCGACAACCTTGGCCGGGGTGGGGTGAACCGCCGAGACGGCGCTTGGGTTCTGCGCCGTGACACACGTCACCACGCTGGCCCCGTGCACCCCCAACCCGGCCAGCGTCCGTAAATCCGCCTGCAGCCCCGCCCCGCCACTGCTGTCCGAACCGGCGATCGTAAGCGCCACAGGTTTACCCGGCCTCGCTGCCATTACATTGTGAAAATCAGCGCGAGAAATGTTGCCAAGCCGGAGAGGATCGCCACCCAACCAGCCTTGCGTGTCGAGGGCAGCTTCCACCACAGGTACAGGCCGGTGATTGTCCACGCGATGAACGCGAAACAAACCACGTCCACCACGAACGCCCAACCGCTGTACAATACCCCACCCCGCCCGTAGCCGTGGCGGACGTGCATCCGCGCCATCATCTCGGCGAGAGTCGTCCTCTTTTGCTCGGCCTGAAGGCGGCTCTCGTTTTTTTGGTACGTCACGCGAATTGGATTTCGGAACTGGATCAAGTTGATCAGCACGGATCGGCGATTCTGCCGGACGTTGAACGCGCCCTTGATGCCGTTTTCGTCCAGCACACTCCGCGCCCATGCCTTGAGTTTCGGTTGCTGCCTCGGCACATCCACCTTGTGCTCCTTTTCCCAAAGCTGCGTCCACGAATCCGGCTGGTTGAACTGCCCACGAAACCAGTCGCGATGATTGAATGTGAATGTTGACAAGGCGTAAATAACCACCCAAGGGAACAGCAACATCCCGAGGTAGAGATGCACTCGCCGGAAAATCAGGTTGGTGTTGTTCATCGTCTTGTCTGCGTCATACGGTGAACATGAAAAGTAAAAACAGCCCGATGCCGGACAGCACACTCACGGCACCCCACAACCGCGCCGGCGCAATCTCGAGCCACATCCAGACGCCGGACAGCACCCAAAACAGCATCCCCACAATCACCAAATCAAGGATGATTCCCCATAGATTGGCGGCGATACCCGGATGCCCGGTGCCGTGCTTCAAGTGCAGCCCGACAAGCAGTGACGCTGTCGTCGTTTTCTGCCGCTCGATGATCACCTTGTTTTCCTGCGGGTAATAATGAATCCGCTCCGGCCTGATCGCCCGGTTGCGATTCACCGTGAAGCGCTCGGCTGTCAGCTTTTGATTTTGCCCGACCCAAAACGCCCCCTCCCGATCGAGGTCGCGCAGAATCTGCAACCCCGCCTCGCGCGGCTCGATGTCGTCGGAAAACACCGCCTCATACGGCAGCTCCGCCACTTTCTCGAACTGGGCCAACGGCTTCCCGCCACTGAAGAAAGCGTGGTGGTTGAAAATGAACGAACTCAGCGCGTACACCACCATCCAAGGCGTCAGGAACAGCGCCAAGTACATGTGCGTCCGCCGGGTGAGCTTGCTCCAGGCAATTTTTTTCTTGGTCGGTTCATGGGCCATAATGAGTGCAAAACTCCGCGCACCGTACGCCGCTTGCCCAAGCAGCCAACTAAAAATCACCATATCCGCTATACTTAACCGGCGCGTTCCAAAAGATTATTTTTTATAATTACAAAAATTGAGCTTGCAATGGTGGGGCAGATTTGAGAATTTATATGGCCTTTTTGCGGAAAGAGGGATTATTTTGAAAGCTGAATTAAGTGAAAAAGCGTTGAAATTGGTTGGCAACCCCAATGTGCTGATCAATCTGATCTCGCGGCGCGTGCGCCAATTGACCGCCGGCGGAAACCGGCCCCTGATCATGGAGACCGCCGGGTTGAGCACTGCCGACATTGCCCTGACTGAAATCATCGAGGGCAAGATGAAATGGGAAACGGATCTTCCGAAGCCCAAGAGAAAATCCCGCCGCCGGGTTCGCAAGGCCTGAGCGCGGCAAAACGATTTGACATCAGCCAGGGGCCAGCGCCTCTGGCTGTTTTTTTATGGACACGATCCTCACCAACTCGAAAGCCCGCCACGAATATCACATCGAGGAGACATACGAGGCGGGCATCGTGCTGACCGGCACCGAGGTGAAGTCGCTCCGCGCCGGCAAGGGGCAGATTCGTGACGCGTTCGCCCGCGTCGAGAACGATGAGGTGTGGCTGTACAACGTGCACATCTCTGAGTACTCGCACGGCAACACCGCGAACCACCGACCCAAGGCTGCGCGCAAACTGCTGCTGCACCGGCGGGAGATCCGCAAGCTCTTCGGCATTGTCGCGGTCAAGGGCAAGGCGCTTATCCCGCTGGCATTCTATTGGAAAAACGGGAAGGTAAAAGTGCAACTCGCCGTCGGTAGCGGCAAGGGTGCCGCCGACAAGCGTGAAACCATCAAGAAACGCGACAGCGATCGTGAGTTGCAACAGAGGATGATGCGCCGGCACTGACCGACCGGCGCTTGGCCAACTCACGCCTTCTCGACTGTCACCCAGGCGTTGTAGTCGGGCGCGCCGCCGCGGGCATCGACGCTGCCTCGCCGAATGATCGTGTTCCCCTCCGGGTAGTGGATTTGCAGGTTGCCGGAGGCGATCGGTGCGATGAAAACCCGGCCCTCGAATTGGCCAAGATCGTTCTTCAGCAACACGCGGTCGCCATTGGCCAAGCCCAGTTCGCCGGCGTCGGTGTCGCTCATCAGCACAGAGTCACGATCCGCGCCGTTGATCGGGTCGCGCTCGGCGTAGATCATCGAGTTGAATTGTTTGCCCCGACGAGTGCTGGCGAGAAACTTGCCTTTCTCCAACCGCAGCGGCGGCAGTTCGACCGGGATCAAGTGCCCCTTGCCATCGGCTGTGGCGAAGTTTCCGTCTGCACACAGGTGCGGCCCGCCGTACTGGAATGCGTCGTGTGTTTCGCGCAGATGCTGGACGCCGTCGTAAAACGGCACCACGCGGGCGATCTCTTCGCGCACTTTCCAGCCGTCTTCGCAGCCGAGTTTGTCCGCTTGGCCGGGTCGGGCAGCCTTGGCCATCTCGAGCAGAATTTTCCACTCCGCCTTGGCTTCGCCGACTTGCCGAGGGATCTCTGGGCTGAAGGCCACCCGCCGCTCGGTCGTTGTCTCGACGCCGCCGTCGTCCTGCTCGTAACGGGTCTTGGCCGGCAGCAACAGCACGCAGTCCTCGCCCGGTTCGACGAACATCTGGTCGGTCAGCACGATGTCCTGATGCACCCGCAGCGGCACATTGGCCAAGGCCTCGGCCACATAACCGGGCTCCGGCAGGTTTCTCAGGAAGTTGCCGCCGAGACAGTAGAATAAATCCAGTTCGCCGGCATGCGCAGCGTCGATCATCCCGGTGGTCTGCATCCCGGGCCAATCCGGAATATCGAACCCGTACAGCTTGGCCAAGCGCTCGGCGTTCTGGGGATTGATCGGCACGCCGCCGGGGAAC
>CAUZVJ010000223.1:0-4348 GCA_963583225.1 Verrucomicrobiia bacterium | reverse complement strand
TTCGGAAGCAAGCCTAATGTTCTATTTGCTAGAGAAAATGGTGGAGGCGGGGGGAGTCGAACCCCCGTCCCAATTAAACCTATTCAAGACCTCTACATGCTTATTCAGGGCTGAATTGTCGGTTCCCGGATAACGGCCTGACGCGAATCCGGTCACGTAGTCGGCAGTAAAGTTTCGGTCGAAAGCCGCGCCGTCTCCGGCCTCAACCTAACCTGCTTTCGGCGCCTGTTCCCCTTAGCAGATATCCGGGGGCAGACGTCGCGGGTTTATGCCGCGAGGGCCAATTCTTCGTTGGCAGTTATGTTTTTGGTTCGGTGGTTTAACGAGGGGAGCGAACCATCCTCGGCATGCAATCGAGAACGTATTCAACTGGTCGATAACCAGTACGCCCCCAAAGCGTTGTCAAAAGACAACGGAACTAAAGCACAATTCAGCATGCCCGGCAAGGGGGCAGGGGACTATTTGCCGGGGAGCGAGATGGCAGTGGCGAATTGGTCTGTGCCGAAATATCGGGCGGCGGCTTCACGGGCTTGGTCGAGTGTGACGGACTCGATGCGGGCGTCCTCCTCGGCGTGGTGGTTGAACCCGAGGCCAAGCAGTTCGTCCATGCAGGTGACGAAGGCGACGCTGCCCAAGTCCTGCCGGGCGATTTTCCTGTGCCCGGTGAGCTTGGCTTTTGCCCGACGCAACTCTTCTGCGGTGAGCCCCTCCTTGGCCAAGCGCTTGGCTTGGTTGAGCAACTCGGACTCCACTTGCCCGGCGGCATCGGCGGCGGTTCCGGCGTAAAATGAAAAGCAGCCGGGAACACGACCCGCGAAGTTTTGTGTGCCGACGTAGTAGGCCAGCCCAAGTTCCTCGCGGATTTTAAGGAACAACCGCGAGCCCATGTCGTTCAACGCCTCGGAGATCAGATCCAGCACAACCCGGTCGACGTGGCCCAGTGTGCAGCCGCTGAAGCCAAGCGTGACGACGGCCTGTTCTTTCTCCGTTGAGGCGCTGTCGCGCTTGGCATCGGGAAGCGGGGTGACCTTAGGCAAATTGATCGACGGAGCGGGGGAGTTCCACTTGGCCAAGGCGGCCTCGATTTGTTCGCGCACGCGGGCGGCGTCGATGTCGCCAAAGACCGCCATGACAGCGTTGGCCGGGGCGGTGAGCGTCGTGTAATGTGCACTGATCTGCTCGCGGGTCAGCGACTCGACAGCTTCCGTTTCGCCAAGGTTGTCCAGTCCGTAGCCGGTGTCGCCAAAAATCAGGCGGCGAAGTTTCTTCAAAGTGTGAGAGAGCAGGTGGTCGCGCTGCAACTGGATGGCGGCCAACTGGGAGGTACGCTCGCGCTCGACCTCGCCCGAATCGAACGCCGGGGAGAGGAGCACATCGAGAAACACCGCTTGGCCAAGCGCAGTGTCCTCGCTGAGAATATCGAGGCTCACGCCGAAACTGTTGTTGCCGCTGTATGTGTCAATGCTGCCACCGGCGGACTCGATCTCGGAAGCGATCACCGAGGCGGTGCGCTTGGCCGTGCCCTTGAGCATCGAGCGACTCATCAACCGGGTCAGGCCACTGGTGGCCGTTGTTTCACTCAGGACACCGCCCAGCAGGCCCATCCTGAAGTGGGCAAAGGGGAGTCGGCTGTCCTCCTTGAGCAACAACCGAAGATCGTTGGGCAGTTCAATCTTCTCGATTTCTGTGGTGCGCCGAGGCACCGCACGGGCCTTTGGCTTGGGCCGGGAACCGGCCGGCGTGAGGGCGTAAAGCGTTTGGTTTTCGGTGGTTAAATACCGCTTGGCCACAGCTTGGAGGGTCTCCGGCTTGACGGCACGCGCGGCCTCAAGTTGCTTTCGGGAAAAGTCGAGGTCACCGGCGCTGAGCCAACTGCTGCCCAGGTCAGCCGCGCGGCCCTGCATGGTCTTGAGGGCAGACAGGTTCCCGGCGGTGAACTGCTTGATCGCCTTGGCCAATTCCGGCTCGCCGGCAAGTTCGTTTTTGAATCTGGCCAACTCGACGAGCATCGCTTCTTTCGCTTGGGCAAGTTTGTCCGAATCGGCGACAGCACTCATGCCAAATAGCCCGGCTTGTTCGCCGGCGTAAGTCCACGCGTCCACGGAATGCACCAGCGCTTGGGTGTCGCGAACCTCGCGGTAAAGTCGCGAACTGCGTCCGCCGCCGAGCAGGGTGGAGAGCACTTCCAGCGCGGGGATGTCGTCGTGCCGAACATTGGGAATGTGCCACGCGAAGTGAAAGTGTGCGTGCTCGAACGGGCCTTCGTCGATGACTTCGCGGGCAGCCACTTGGCGGGGTTCATCCGTCAGCAAAACAGGGGAAAGGGGCCGTGCGGATTGATCGGCGTAACTGTCGTTGATCCATTCCAAAACTTCGTCTGGCTCGATGGCACCGGCCATGACGAGGAAGCAGTTGTTCGGGGCGTAGCGTTCGCGGTAGTAATCGAGAAGATCGTCGCGGGTTAGTTTGTCAAAAATATCCCGGTAGCCGATGACGGTGTGGCGGTAGGGACTTTTTGTGTAGGCGGTCTCGAACAGCCGGCGGCCAGCGCGGCGGGAGGGGTCGTCGTTGCCCATGTCCATTTCTCGGCGGATGACATCAAGTTCGCCGGCCAACTCGTCCTCGGGCAGGGAGGCGTTTTGCATGATGTCGCACAGGACCTCTGTGGCAAGTTTCGCGCCGGTGTCGGGAATGGTGACATGATACACCGTGCGATCGAACGAAGTGTAGGCGTTTATATGGCCACCCGCATCCTGGATGGAATGGTCGATCTCCAATCCGGTTCGGTTGCTTGTGCCCTTGAACAGCATGTGCTCGAGCACATGGGACATCCCGGCACCCAGCCATTTGCCCTCGTGAATACTGCCCGTGCGGCACCAAGCCTGAACGGACACCACTGGAGCGGTATCGTCAGGCTGAAGAATAACCTGCAACCCGTTCGGTAAAGTCAGCAAAGAGGCAGAACAGGGCGCAATATCAGCCACAACAGCAAAAGAAAGGTCTATAATGTAAATATAACATTTATTGTGCGAAAATTATTGAAATGCCCAGCCAAATCGGTTTGGTCGGGTTCGGGCATCTTGGCCAAAAAATGGCCAGTAAATAAAGGCTGCTTTGCCGAAAATGTTCTTACCGGGCAACGACCCCCAGTCTCTTGAGTCTTTGCTGCTGACGGTGTTGTCGCCCATGGCCATGTAACGATTGGGTGGGACAACAAATTCCTGGGTGCCGTGCATGAAATTCTGTGAGATATTGCCGCCGCGACTGAAGAAGATTCTGTCTGGATTGATCCCGTTTTGCTCTGCCAAGGCCTTTCGCCGGTTCTGCAGGACTTCTTCATAGGCTTTTTGATTTACGTGCCCTGAAAAGTGGCTGTCCCTCGCCGGTTCAGTTTCCTTGCCGACATCGAACGAGTAAACCAATTCAAAGGGATAGTCTGTTGCATCCAGGCGGTCGCCGTTGATAATCAAATGACGATCGTCAGCTATTTGCAATGTTTCTCCGGGTAACCCGACCAGGCGCTTGATGTAAAACAAATCCTGATCGATTCCATTGATGGTTTTGGTCTCGAAAACGATGATCTCCCCTCGATTGGGTTTGCGGAAATTGTAAGTGAACCTGTCCACCAAAAGATGATCCCCCGACTCGCGGCGCATGTTGATGATGTCGTCTCCCGATTTATAAATATAGTTATTGTGCGAATTTAGAACGAATTCGCTCAGCGAGTTTGAAACGGCCCTGCCGTAACCCAGCATGGATTGCCCGCTGTTCATGGGGGGGCTGATGTCCTGCGCGATCTCGTTGTTGCTGTCGAGATCCCGGAAGACCAACCGTTGTCTGTGGAAGAACAGGAATTTTTTTTTCGGCTGGTCGATGCTCATCAATTGCCAGTTGCCGCCTGAAACCAAATGATGATGGGACACGCCGGCGAGGTAGCTCTGTATCCAGGCGCTGACGCCGGTCGGCACGGACTCCGCTTGGCCAATGTTGCCCTCGGTGATGCCGTAAAGCGTGGGCTGCATCGACCCGGTCGGGATGCCCATCGGCTGAAAAAAGAAGGTGCGAATGCTCATCGCGATGGCCACGGCGAAGAGCATCACCTCCACGTTTTCACGCATGCCCGGGTTTCGGTAAGGGATCAGTTTGCGGCTGCCGGTTTGCTCCAGCTTGCCTATCCCCTCCTCTATTTTTTTGCGGCCGGAGCCCGCGCGCATCATGGCTCGAAGATTCTCAATGGCCTCACGTAGTTCACTGACGGCACCCGGGGACAACTGGTCCCTCTGGTGGTTCAACAGCTTGCCGGCCTGATGGCAAAGCTCCGCCGCCATCCTGAAACGCCTGAAAAACA
>CAUZVJ010000222.1:0-4415 GCA_963583225.1 Verrucomicrobiia bacterium | reverse complement strand
CGGTTGACGAACTCCCAGCGCAACGGCACTGGATCGCCGATGACGTGAAACGGTGCCTCGGGAATCGAGAGTCGCAGTTCCACTTCCGCCGCTTGGCCAAGCGGTGCGGCCAAGCCAAGCGCCAGCAGGAAAATGCCCAGCCGGTTACTTGGCAATTTTTTTGACGACGACGTCGTCATAGCGAATCGGGGTGCCGGAGTACGGGCTTCCCCAAATGGAGGGTTTGCCTTTGCGCGGCTCCTTGGCTTCCTTGTGCGTGATGGTGGGCTTGGCCGGGGCAGGTTTGCCATCGGCCCAAACCTTGCCGCTGACGGTCCACTCGGTGTCGCCGGTTTGCTCGACTCGCAGCGAGAGCCGCAGCCACTCGCCGCCGCCCCAGCGGAACGGCACCTTGGCCACGACGGCGCTGCCTTTGAGCAACTCGATTGCGCGCTTGGCCGGGGCCACCTGCAGTCGGTAGCCGTTGACGCCGTTCAGCGCGACGCCGAAGACGGGGAAGCGGCGGCCTTTTTTCGTGCCGAACATCCGCGCACTAATCTCGTTGCCGTGTAGTGCCGTTGGGCCGAACATGAAGCCGAACGAATCCAGCGGCGCGCCGGGCAACTCGAGGAACCTGTTGCCGTCTTCAAGCCTCACGGCGAAATTGCCGTCGAGAACGAGAAAATCGTCTGGTACTTCACCAACCTCAGTTTGCTCAAAATTATTTTGATACAACGGCTCCTCGGCCCGAACCGAAAATGCCACCAAGCCAAGCGCCAAAAATAGAATCCAAGACGCTGTCGCGTTTTTTGATGATCTGTTCATTTGTCAATCCCCTCGAAACCCTTCGAGCAGGTTGCCTCGCAGCGATAGATTTGTGGCGATCCACGTCCAAAGGCCGGCGAGCAGCAGCACACTGCCCAGCGTCGCGCCGAGCAGAGCATACGGCACATCGGTGGTTGGGGAAAGCATGGTGGGCAGCACGGCCAAGCCAGCCGCGACGGTGCCGATCAGCAGGCCGCCGATGAGTAGCCCGAGGTACTCGGTCAGCACGAGGCGCTTGATCGCGTGTTTCTCAAAACCGATTGCGCGCAGCAGCGCGAGTTCGCTTTTGCGTTCCTGCACGTTGCGCATCACGACGACGCCCAAGCCGAGACTGCCAAGCAACAGGCCAAGGCCGCCGAGCACTTGGAACGTGTTCAGGTATGTGTTTTGCACGGCATTCAGTTCGCCAAGCCGACGCGTGGCGCTGACCCACTCGAAGCCGTGGTTCTCCAGCGCGACACTCAACTCGCTGCTCACGGCATCGACTTTGTCCGCCGGTGCATCGACGAGAAACACGCGGTAACCACTCTCGCCGGGGTAGCGCTTGATGAAGTCCGACTCGGCGATGAGCAGGTTGCCCTGCAAAATAGAGTCGGCGAGTTGGCCGACGAACATCACCTTGAATGCGTTGCCGTGTTCGTCGGTGTAATCGATCGTGTCGCCGAGCATCTTCATCCCGAGCGCCCACATCATGACGCTTTGGTCGGCGATGGCCGGGACGATGTCGTCGCCGAGGCCGAGCGACTCGCGCGCGGTCTCGAGGAGCGCCCACGGGTTGTCGCCCGGGTCGAGTCCGTCGAGTATCGCGGCAAACGTGAACCGGCCCTTGAGTTGTTCCGGCTTGCCGCCGAGCAGGCGCGGTTGCTGTGCGCGGTTGAGGTTGAGACAGTTGGCATGGTCGCCGTCGCGCAGCCGCAGCGGCACGAAGGCAACGCCGGCCACGAGTTGCTCGTCGAGGCTGTAATGATCGGCGCGCTGCTGCGGGTCGTTCATGTCGTGCACGACCGCGATGCTGGCTTCACCCATCAGCGCGAAGCCGCCCGTGCCGGAGGTCGGCTCGTTGGCGTCGATCGTGGCGTCTTTTTGGAACACTCCAATCGAGGCGATCATGAAACTGCCGCAGGCCAGCATGCCGATGGTGGCCATACTCCGGCGGCGGCGGCGGGCGGCGTTGCGTTGGCCGAGTCCGCTGAGGGAAAGCCTGTCCGCCTGGCCAAGCGCGTCCGACTTGGCCAAGCGCGTCAACCGCGCCGACGCAAACGCCAGCCCGGCCAGCAGCAGCATCGCACCGGAGATAAAAAATATAATAGGTGATTGGACGTCCTTGTATAAAATCCAAACGACTAAGCCAATTGCGATAACACTCGAGATGATCCCGGTGACCGATACTCCCTCATCCGGCCTTCGGCCACCTTCTCCCCCGGTGGGGGAGAAGGAATCGACGGGCACATTGCCGTGACTTTTGACTTCCCTCTCCCCCACCGGGGGAGAGGGGCAGGGTGAGGGGGCGGGGTTCGAGTCACTTTTGCGTATGAGCTTGGTGACATTACTCAAAATAAACTCGAAAGAGATCTGAACGATGGATTTTCCGTATGCCGTTTCTTCCGTTGACTCGCCGGCGAGGAGTTCGCGGGCGGTTTGTTTGTTTAGTTTGCGGAGCACCCACCAGATGGTTCCCACCGCGATTAAAAATGCAGAGAGCAGCCCGATGGCCCACGCCGTGCCGGAGCTGTGATACGTCAGCGCGGCGGAGGCGACGGCGTCCTTCCAGTTCGTCGCTAAGCCGTTGAGCATCGCCCGAGCGTAGGCTGCGCCAGCGATCCCGCCGATGACGCAGCCAGCCAGCGCGATGAGGCCGCCCTCGAGCAGCAGCATGCGGCGGACGCGCCTGGCCGGGATGCCGAGTGCGAGCAGCGTGCCAGTTTCGCGCGTCCGTTTTTCCATCGTGAACTGGAACAGCAACGAGATAAGCATCACCGCCGAGGCGATGAGAAAAAAACTGAAGCCCATAAACAAGCCGCCGAAGTCCATCGAGTTGCCGACTGACTTGTCGGCTTGGCCGCGAATATTTTGGAAGGCCAAGCCGGTGTCGGCGGGAGTGAGCTTGCCGAGCAGCGCCCGGCCAAGCGCGGCCTTGTCGGTGGCAGCGAAGCGCACGGCGGTCAAATCGCCGAAACGGTTGCTCCAGATTTCCTGCCCGTCGGCGAGGCTGATGAACGCCTTGGGCGTGCCTTTGTATTCGTCCCAGTAATCCTCGTCCTTGTCGCGGATAGCGTCGAGGTCCATCGGGAAACCGGTGTCCCAGTCGGCGCAGTTTTCCGAGTCGGTCATGCCGGGGAACGCCGGCATCAGCGTCCGATCGGCTCGCGGGTCGTCCATTGCAATGACGCCGCCGACTGTGAACTTGGCCGTGCGCTCCTCGAGTTGGCGCATGGTGCCGACGGTGTAATAGCTCAACTCGATTTCGTCGCCGACCTTGGCCTGCAAGTCGTCGGCCGCCCATTGATTGAGCCAGATTTTGCCCGGCGCAAAACCGTCCAGCGCGGCGACCATCGAGTACGGCGTGGACTTGTCGCCAAGCTGGAGTTTGTTCACGAAATAAGTCAGCACCGGCTTGGCGTCGGGGTCGACCGCGCGGGCGGCCTTGGCCAGCGGCGACTCGAGAAAAATACGCGGCGTACGCAACTCGATGCCGTTCGGCAACTCGATCAACTGCGCCTGCGCATCGGCGAGTTGCCAATGTTTCGCCAAGGCGGTTTGCGCGTCGTCGGTGGTCGCGTCGGCGACGAGCATGAGATTGGCCATGCCCGGTTTGTCGATTTCCGACTGCAATTGGCCAAGCGGCACGAAGGCGGTGTACGGCGGGATCTGCGAAGCCTGCAGACTGAACCGGCCAAACTGCCGGTCGGTGACGACGGCGTGGACGTTGAGCTGGGCCATCGACGCGGTGGCATCCTCGATCGGCGCCATCGGTGCGTCGCGGGAAAGTTGCGACGGGTTGTGCACGCGCAGGTTGATGACATTGCCTTTTTTGACGTTGAGTTGCCGGGCCAATCGCTCGTTGAGCACGACGGCGTCTTCGGGAATATCGGCGAAGTCGGGTTGCTCGAGCGCGAGTTTCCAAAACGCCGCGTCAACGCCCATGACGACGACGTTGTTGGCGCGCGACTCGCCGGACGGCCGCTTGGCCAAGCCGGGGAGTTGCAGTGTCGCCGCTGTCGCGGTGTGCAAATCGTCGGCGAGGCGCTTGGCCAAGTCGGCTCGGAAAAGCCGGTCGCCGGAGGGGAGGGCGAGTTGCGCTTGGCCAATCCGGGCAGCAGCCATGTCGCGCAGGCTGCCGCGCACTGACTCGCCGACAAGCATCGCGCCGGTCAACACCATCGCACCGACCGCGACACCCAGCAGCGTGCCAACGTGGCTCCGGGCATAAAACCGGAACGAATTCAAAACAAGAGCCCAAGTTGTCATGCCGTGTGTGCGTCAGAGGTTGTCGGCGACGAACCGGCCATCGAGCAGTTGGCGGATGGCGCCCATCTTGGCGGCGAGTTCGGCGGAGTGAGTGACGACGATCAGCGTCACTTGGTCGTCGCGATTCAATTCCACCAACAGGT
>CAUZVJ010000221.1:0-4418 GCA_963583225.1 Verrucomicrobiia bacterium | reverse complement strand
TTGGCAGACTCTCGCCCGGATGATTGACGACATCACAAAAGTCCTCCAAAACTGGGATTACCGCCTTGGCCGCGTGGACGCACGCCGGGTCAAGGGCGATGATGGCGTGGACAAACTGCAGTTGCGAATCGACCTCGGCCTGCTGCAGATGAACGCCCAGTTTCGACCTGACGGAAAGCGACCGTTCGGCCACCCCACCCTGCTTGATCACTTCCTGATTCGCCTCGAAAAACACCGCGATAAACACGGCGGCGAGGACGACGACTTCAGCATCAACCCCGACGAGTGCGCCAAGCTCCAGCAGGAAGCCATCCAGTATCATCACCGCAGCATTTGCAACTTCGAGTTGGAAGAATTCGAGGCCGTCGAGCGCGACACCGAGCACATCCTCGAGTTGCTCGACTTCGTGCAGGATTACGCCGTGGAGGAGGAGATCGGGCACAGCTTCCAGCAGTTCCGCCCGCAGACGATTATGATGCAGGTTCGGGCCGTCGGCACCGAGTTGATTGCCGAGAACAACTACGATGCCGCCATCGACGAGATCACCAACGCGGTCGACGACCTCAACCTGTTCTACACCGAGATGGGACGCGAGGATCTGGTGGACAACAGCATGGAGGTGCACTCGCTGCGCGAGTGGCTCAAGGATGTCGAGATAGAGGCCGCCGAGAAAAAGCCGAAGACCAAGCACGAGAAACTCGAGCACAAGCTGAGCACAGCTATCGAGCAGGAGGATTACGAGGCCGCCGCCAAGCTGCGCGACCAAATCCAAAAACTCCCCAGCAAAAAGAACGGGTAGGGACGCCTGTCCCCAGCCGAAGCCCCGCAAGGCGGCACCGGCAAAAACAATCTGCGCGCATCTGCGAAATCTGCGGATAAAAAACAAAAAAATTCTAACCGCGAATGAACGCGAATGGACACGAACAACCGGAGGAGAGTTTTTGGTTCCAAAAACAATCCTGTTCATCCTGTCCATCCATGTTCCATCTCAACTTCTCAAAATCCGTGTTCATCCGTGTCATCCGTATCTCTTTTTTTCGCGTCACTTCGCGTCACTTCGCGGTTAAAAAAAAACTTGTCCACCCCGTCGCCTTCCCCGAAGCTCTCCGCCACCTCAAACGAATCATGAGCGCAGATGCAAAAATTCAGGAACTCGGGCTTGAACTCCCGCCCGCCCCGGCACCGATGGGTGTTTACAAGCCGATCGTTATCGTCGGCAACCTCGCCTACCTCTCCGGCCACGGCCCCGTCCAATCCGACGGCACGCTGATGACCGGCCGCGTCGGTGACGACTACGACCTCGAAGTCGGCGCCCAATCCGCCCGCCAAGTTGGCCTCACGATGCTCGCCACGCTCCGCGCAAATCTCGGCAGCCTCGACCGCGTCAAGCGCGTCATCAAGGTGCTCGGCATGGTCAACTGCACGCCCGACTTCCCCGACCACCCAAAGGTTATCAACGGCTGCAGCGAGTTGTTCGCCGAGGTTTGGGGCGAAGAAAACGGTGTCGGCGCACGCAGCGCCGTCGGCATGGGCTCGCTGCCCGGCAACATCCCGACAGAGATCGAAGGCATCTTCGAGATCGACTAATCCCGCATGGCGGACGACTGGCACACACTCGCCGCCCCGGACGAGATCCCCTCGCCCGCGCTTCTGGTTTACCCCGATCGCATCGAGGAAAACATCCGCCGCACGATCGCCGCGCTTGGCCAGGCGGAGCGTTTGCGGCCGCACGTCAAGACGCACAAGATGGCCGAACTCGTGGAGATGCAACTCAAGGCCGGCATCACCAAATTCAAGTGCGCCACCATCGCCGAAGCGGAGATGCTTGGCCAAGCGGGAGCCAAAGACGTGCTGCTCGCCAACCAACCGACCGGCCCAAACATAGGCCGGCTGCTCAGCTTGGCCGGTTGGTTTCGCGACGTCCGTTTTTCCACCATCGCAGACGACGCGGAGACGGTGGGTAACATGGCCCAAGCCGCCCAGGCAGCCGGCATCACCCTGCCCGTCTGGCTCGACCTCAATGTCGGCATGGGCCGCACCGGCATCGCGCCCGGCCAAGCGGCGACGACGCTTTACAAACTCATCGGCCAACTGCCCGGCGTCGAACCGGCGGGACTGCATCTTTATGACGGGCACCTGCACGACAGCGACCCGACCGAGCGCTTGGCCAAGTGGCAGATGATGATGGACGGCGTGCGATCGTTCCGCGCCGAACTCGAGACCGCCGGGTTGCCGGTGCCGGGCGTGGTCGCCGGCGGCACACCGACCTTTCCGTTTCACGCGCAGCACACCGACCACGAATGCAGCCCCGGCACGACGCTGTTGTGGGACTTTGGCTATCGCGACAATTTTGCCGATCTCGATTTTCAAAATGCCGCAGTGCTGCTCACGCGCGTCACCAGCAAACCGGGCAGTGACCGCCTCACGCTCGACCTAGGCTACAAAAGCGTCGCCTCGGAACAACCCCACCCGCGAGTGCAGTTCATCGGCCTCGACAACGCCGAGGCGGTGATGCACAGCGAAGAACACTTGACCCTCCGCACGGCGGAGGCAGGCCGCTTCAAAGTTGGCGACTGCCTTTACGGCATCCCGCGCCACATCTGCCCGACCGTCGCGCTGTACGACCGGGCGCACGTGATCCGCAACGGCAAACTCGCCGCCCAGTGGCCAGTCGCCGCCCGCGCCCGCAAACTGACTTATTAATTCACTGATTTAATTGCATGCCACATAACCAAAAAGATTTTGAGTGTTCTCCCTCTCCCCCGCCCTCTCCCGCTGGGAGAGGGAGCACGGGTAAGCGCTGCCGCCTGCCGGGGAGCACACGCGTCTCGCGTGTTCGTTTCAGCGTCCCGCCGAAATGCGCCTTGGCGTCCCGCCAAGGCAAGCACGCGGGACGCGTGCGCTCCCCATCTTATTTTTTAGTGCCGGATGAATACTGAAAAAACGATGAGCGAAACATCCAACGCGGAGACACGAAATCTGAACCAAAGCCGGCGCGAGTTGTGGCTCATCCTGCTGGCTTGGCTTGGCTGCGCGCTGTGGGTGATCGGCTACTGCGCGGCCAACGGCTACGACCTCGCACCGGAGGAGGTGTCCACCGTGCTGGGCTTTCCGGGCTGGGTGTTTTGGGGCGTCGTCGCGCCGTGGATGGCCGCGAATATTTTCACGTTTTGGTTCTGCCTGTGCTTCCTGAAAAATGACGAGGACGAGGAGGAAATGCCGTGAACGAAACCACCGCCAACTCGGCGCTCGTCACTTTCGCGATCTATCTGCTCGGCGTTTTTTTCCTCGCTTGGCTTTCGAGTCGCGTCCGGCAAAAGAAGGAGTTTGTCGGTGAATATTATCTCGGCGGCCGCAGCCTTGGCCTGTGGGCATTCGCGCTGACGTTTGCGGCGACGAGCTCGTCCGGCGGCAGTTTCATGGGGTTTCCGTCGCTGATTTACACGCACGGCTGGGTGCTCGCGCTGTGGATTGCCAGTTACATGCTCGTGCCGGTCGTCGGCATGGGGCTGCTCGGCAAACGCGTCAACCGGCTCGCCCGCCAGTCCGGCGCGGTGACGGTGCCCGACCTTATCAAGGCGCGGTTTAAATCCGAAACGGTCGGGATGATCGCCACGCTGCTCGTCCTCTTTTTCATGTTTTTTTACCTGCTCGCCCAGTTCAAGGCCGGCAGCAAAATCATGACCACCCTGCTGCAGGACGTCGCCGTTTACCAAACGGCCGTCAACGCTGTCGGCGGTGCGATCGACGGCGTGCCGTGGGTCGGCAGCGCGGAGCCGGACTACGTGCTGTGCCTGCTGGTGTTCGCGTTTTCGGTGATCGTTTACACGGCGTTCGGCGGCTTCCGTGCGGTGGTGTGGACCGATGTGATGCAGGGCATCGTGATGTGTATCGGCGTGATTATTTTGCTGTTCCTCACGCTTGGCCAAGTCGGCGGGCTCAAAAATGCCACCGAGCAACTCAAGGAAATGACGCCGCCCGAGAGTGGCACCGGCGTCGTCACGCTTGGCCAAGCGCAAACAAAATCGGCGACACTGCCCAAGGGGGCTTGGTTGCGACTGGCCGACGGCGGCATCGCCCGACTCGCCGAACAGGCCAGCTTGGCCAAGGGCGAAACCAGCGTCGAAGCCAAGCTGCTAAAGATCACCACCCCGGCGGAGATCGAGCGAATCGCGCCGACCGATTTTGGCTTCGCCGTGACGGCGACTTTTACCGCGAACGAAACCAACGGCTACGGGCGAGGCCGCAAAGGGGTGTACGTCAGCGCGCCGGGGCCGCATCCGGAAAAAGAAGGCGGCTTTCTCAACGTGTGGATCGCGATCAGCTTCTTTTTCTTTTGGGCGTTCGGCAGCGCGGGGCAGCCGAGCAACATGGTTCGACTGATGGCGTTCAAAGGCACGAACGTCCTGCGCAACGCC
>CAUZVJ010000220.1:0-4437 GCA_963583225.1 Verrucomicrobiia bacterium | reverse complement strand
CGGCGTGCGAGCGGCGAAGTGCCGGGCCAAGCCGGCGAGTTGCTCGTCCGTCTCCACCTTTGCCATGGCCACACCCATCAACGCCTCAGCGCGGTTGGTCGCATTTTTGCCGCGATGCCCCTCTTTAAAATTTTTCAACTGAGCCGCCAGATACCACTCCGGCAACCCGTCGAGCACCGGCCCACGCTGCATCTCGCGTGTGCTGTGGCAAACCATGCAGGCATCGATCGTCGCCGTGTCCACTTGGCCAAGCGTGGCAGCAACAGTTGGCGACTCCGCCTCACTTGGCCCCTGGACACACCCCGCCCCAAGCCAAAGCCCCAAAGCCAAGCCGACACAATGCCGCAAAAAAAACCATCGCCACACCATCACGCTCGCCCAAAGCTACCCCGCTTGGCCAAGCGCCGCGAGTCGGCAAATCTCGCGCCCCGAACCGGCCAAATAATTTTGTGCCGATTGGCCAAGCGTGGCAGCCTGCCGGTCGCATGGATGAGTTTTCACCAGAGGAAGCCGAGATGCCGCTGGACGCGCCGGGCCGACGACGCCTGCCGGTGCTGCTGCGCCGCGCTTGGTACGGCTTGAACCAGGCGTTCCGCCGGCGCATCGCCGGGATGGGCCTGACGCCGGACCAATTCACCGTCATCCGCACGCTGCTCGAGGCCGAGCCGGATGGCCTGACGCAAAAGGCGCTGGCCAACGCGATGAGCAGCGACCCCAACACCATCGCCTCGCTGCTCGAGCGCATGGAAGCCAACGGCCTGGTGCAACGCCGGCCGCACGAAAAGGACCGGCGCGCCAACCGCGTGGCGTTGCTGCCGGTGGCCAAGGAGAAATACGAAGCCATCCGCGACGAGGCGCTCGGCCTGCAGTCGCACGTGCTGGAGCAGTTGCCGGAAGCCGAGCGGGAAAAATTCCTCGAGCAACTCGAGACCATCGCCGAGGCCTGCCGCGACCTCTCCAACCCCCAGCATTAGGTGGGGAGAAATCCTAAATCCTAAAAACGAAATCCTAAACAGCGACAGCTCACCGTTTGGGCTTGGCTGTGGGGCGGGGGTTGCTTACTTTTTCCCGGCTGTGAATCACCTTTTTTGCATCCCGTCGCGCTTGGCTGTTGCGGCTGTTTTTTCCGTTGCCGCGCTTGGCCAGGCGAACGGCGTCGAGTTGACCGGCAAGCCGTATATCGACATGGATTACGGGCCGTACCTCAGCGCCTCGATCGAGGTCGCCCCGGGCAATATCGCTTACAAAGGCATCGCGATCCGGCTCGACGACGGGCCGGGCGGCGTGTCGAAGGGCAGCGAGTTTGTGCTGTTCGACACCGACACACTGCGGATGGCAGCGGCGTGGAGCGGCGACGGGTTCATCGACTGGCGCAGCATTGTTTACGACGGCAGCCACGGCACGCACCCGAAGCTCGTCGGCGAGCGGCTCTTCACCAACCCGGTCGCGCCGGGCTGGGCCAAGCCGGGCACGGAGAGTTTTGACGACCCCCGACTGCGCGGCCTCGACAACAAGCCGTACGGCCCGCTCCCCCGCGACTGGGGCCAATGGCAGGGGCTTGGCCTGCACGGCAACGTGGTGTTTCTCCAGTATGCGATCGATGGGGAAAAAATCGTGGAACGTCCGGCGTTAAGGAGAAGCAACGGCGTCAAGGCAATCGTCCGCACGTTGTTCATTCAGTCGCGCAAAACTGATTGGCAAATGCAGGTCGCGCACGGCGAAGGCCAAGCGATGCTAAAGTCCGTCGATGGACAATCGGTGGCCACGTTCGCAAACGGATTGTCAGCCGGTTTCGTTGGCGCACCCGAAGGCGCCAAGTTTGTCGCCACGGACGACGGACAATTGCGCCTGCATATTCCCGGCGGCGAACCGGTGGAGTTTCATCTGGCCTTGGCCAAGGTCAGCGATGGGAAGTTGAGTTCGTTCGCCTCGCTGCTCGTCGAAGCCGGGAAGCCCGAAAACTCGCTGGATGCCATCGAGCCGACTTGGCCGCGCCGCTGGCCGGAACGCATCAAGACCAAGCCGCGCCGCTTGGGCAAGCCGGGTGCGTTCGTCACCGAGAGCATCACCGCGCCGGACAAAAACCCTTACCGCTCGTGGATGCGCCTGGGCGGGTTCGACTTTTTCGAGGGCGGCGACCGGGCGGCAGTCTGCACGTGGATGGGCGACGTCTGGCTCGTCGATGGCATCAACAGCGACCCGCAGGAATTCACGTGGACGCGCATCGCGACCGGCATGTTCCAGCCGCTTGGCCTGAAGATCGTCGAGGGCAAAATCTTTGTGACTTGCCGCGACCAAATCACGCAGCTGGTCGATAACAACGGCGACGGCGAGATCGATTTTTACAAACCGTTCAACCACGACGCGCAGGTGACCGAGCATTTTCACGAATTTGCGATGGATTTGCAGACCGACGCGCACGGGAATTTTTACTACACAAAAGCCGCTCGACACGCCAAGACGGCGCTCGTCCCGCAGCACGGCACGCTGCTCCGGGTGTCGCCCGACGGCAAAACCAGCGAGATCGTTGCCAGCGGTTTTCGCGCGCCGAACGGCGTGTGCGTGAATCCGGACGGCACATTTTACGTGAGCGACCAGGAGGGACACTGGACGCCGAAGAACGAAATCAACCTCATCGAGCAGGGCAAGTTTTACGGCAACCTCATGGGCTACCACAAGGGGCTGACCGAGGCCGACATCACCTCGCCGATGGTTTGGATGCACAACGACTTCGACCGCTCGCCCGCCGAGCAACTCCGGGTGAACAGCGACCAATGGGGCGGACTCGGTGGCCAACTGATCAACCTCTCGTACGGCACCGGTCACGTGTACGTGGTGATGACGGAAAAAGTAAACGGCCGGGCGCAGGGCGGCGTGGTTCGCATCCCGGACTTTGATTTCCCGACCGGCGTGATGCGCGGCCGCTTCCACCCCGGCGACGGCCAGCTTTACGCCTGCGGCATGTTCGGGTGGGGCGGCAACAAGACTCGGCCCGGTGGTTTCTATCGCCTCAAGCACACCGGCAAACCGGTGCATCTGCCGGTCGCCATTCACGCCACGAAGGACGGCGTCTCACTGACGTTCACCCACGCACTCGACGCAGAGACCGCCGCCGATCCGGACAACTACTCCGTCAAAAGATGGGGTTACCGGCGCACCCGCAACTACGGTTCGCAAGACTACAAAGCCGACGGCAGCCGAGGCCGCGACCGCGTCGAGGTGAGTGGAGCAAAACTGTCCGCCGACAAAAAATCCGTGCTGCTGCAAATCGCCGACATGAAGCCAACCATGCAGATGCAGATCGAATACCGGATCGACGCCGCAGACGGCACCACCCTTTCCCACCGCATCCAAAACACCATTCACGCCATCGGCAATAACGGCCCCTTCGCCCGGGAATAAAGCCAAGCGCTTGACGGAGCCAAGCCGGGGCCGTTATGGTTTCCGGCCATGAGGGAAGGCTTGGAGGCAAATAATTTTCTGGTGCCGATGGTCGTCGAGCAGACGGGCCGCGGCGAACGCGGCTACGACATCTATTCGCGGCTGTTGGTGGATCGCATCGTGTTCATCGGCACGCCGATCGATGACGCGATCTCGAATCTGATAATCGCGCAGTTGTTGTTCCTGCAAATGCAGGATCCGAAGAAGGACATTCACCTGTACATCAACTCGCCGGGCGGCAGCATCACCGCCGGGCTGGCGGTGTACGACACAATGCAATTTTTGACCTGCGACGTGAACACGTACTGCATCGGCCAAGCGGCCAGCATGGGTGCCGTGCTGCTCGCCGCCGGCACCAAGGGCAAGCGCCACGCGCTGCCCAACGCGCGCATCATGATCCACCAACCGTGGGGCGGGGCGCAGGGCAATGCCTCCGACATCGAGATTCAAGCGGCGGAAATCATGCGGCTCAAGGAGAGTATCAACAAAATCCTCGCCGAGCACACCGGCAAAAAACTGAAACAGATCGTGACCGACTCGGATCGCGACCATTTCATGTCATCCGAGGAAGCGAAGAAGTACGGTCTCGTGGATGAGGTGGTGAAGTCCCGCAAGGACGTCCCCAGCCTCAAGGACGAGAAAAAGAAGAAATAATTTAAGCACTCATGGCGCGCCCCAACCAGATCACTCTTTGCAGCTTCTGTGGAAAATCCCACTCGGAAGTCCGCAAGCTGATCGCCGGGCCGGGCGTGTATATTTGCGACAATTGCATTCTCGTCTGCAAGAACGTCCTCGACAAGGAACTGCAGGCCGAGGAGAAGAAAAAGGCGATCAAGCTCAACGTCCCCAAGCCCAGGCAGATCAAGGCGGCGCTGGACGAGCATTGCATTGGCCAGGACGAAGCCAAGAAGGCGTTGGCCGTCGCGGTGCACAATCATTACAAGCGCATTCAGTCCGGCCTCACGGTGAAAACCAAGGGCGATAATAAAATTATCA
>CAUZVJ010000219.1:0-4504 GCA_963583225.1 Verrucomicrobiia bacterium | reverse complement strand
GCGCCAAGGATTGGCCGGTCGACGACATCGCCCGCTTGGCCAAGCGGCTCGCACCGGTCGCTGCTGGGGCCGGGGTTCGGCTGGTCATAAACGATCATCCGCAACTCGCTGCCGAGGTCGGCGCGCCGACGGCGCACCTTGGCCAGGAGGATTTTTTTGACGCCGACCACCGGCACGTCGACGAGGTGAAACCCGGCGGCGCAGCGCTCGAGCTTGGCCTGAGCTCCCACGCGCCAGAACAGGCCAAGCGTGCCTGCGATGCCGGGGCGGATTACGTCGCGATCGGGCCGGTGTTCGCCACGCCGACCAAGCCGGGCCGCCCGCCGGTGACGCTCGATTACGTCCGCTGGGCCGCCGCAAATATCGACCGCCCGTGGTTTGCGATCGGCGGGATCGACCTCGAAAATCTCGACGACATTCTCGCAGCCGGCGCGCGGCGGGTGTGTGTTGTGTCGGCGATTTTGCGGGCGCCGGATGTCACCGGTGCTTGTCGCCGATTCAAGGAGCGCCTACTCTCCGCCGCCCGTTAGCGGGGCGTTTCCCCGTTCAACGCAATACAAAATATGAGCCTGCTTGTCTTTGGATCCACCGCGCTGGACTCGATCACCACGCCGAAAAAAAAGAACCCGCGCCTCCTCGGTGGCTCGGGCAGTCACGCCGCCGTTGCGGCCAGTTTTTTCGCCGCGCCCAAGCTGATCGGCGTGGTCGGCACGGATTTCCCAAAAAAATATATTTCGCTGCTCGAGCGCCACAAGGTGAACCTCAAGGGGCTGAAAGTCCGCGACGGCAAGACGTTTCACTGGGCCGGCGAGTACGGGGTGAACATGAACAACCGGCGCACACTCAGCACGGAACTGGGCGTGGTGGAGGGTTACTCACCGGTGTTGCCGGCGGCGCATCGCAAGGCCAAATACATTTTGCTCGCCAACAACCCGCCCGGCGCGCAGGAGGCGATCATCGAGCAACTCGACAAGCCGAAGTTCGTCGTCGCCGACACGATGGATTTGTGGATGAACATCGCGATGAACGACCTGCTGAGTTTGCTCAAGCGCGTGGACATGCTCGTGCTCAACGACAGCGAAGCGCAGCAGTTGACCGGCGACGACAACGTGGTCTCCGCCCTGCCCAAGCTGCACAAGCTCGGCCCGAAATATGTGATCGTGAAGAAGGGCGAACACGGCTCGATCCTCTCGTCGCGCCGGGGGCTGTTCGTCGCACCGGCGTTCCCCTTGGCCAAGGTCCAAGACCCGACCGGCGCGGGCGACTCGTTCGTCGGCGCGATGGTCGGTTACCTCGCCAAGACCGGCGGCTTGGTCGACGCCAACATCCGCAAGGCGATTCTTTACGGCAGCGTGGTGGCGTCGTTCTGCTGCGAGGGTTTCGGCCTCAACCGCACCACCAAAACCACGCGATCAGAAATCAACCAACGCCTGCGCGCGCTGGAAAAAATTACGCGCATTTAAAGCTCGTCCAGCGACGCGAGTACTTCAGCGGCGTGGTCGGCGACTTTTACCTTGGGCCAGATTTTTTGGATCACCCCGTCGGCATCGATGAGGAATGTCATCCGCTTGATCCCGAGAAAAGTTCGCCCCATGAACGTCTTGTCGCCCCACACGCCGTACGCCTCGCAGATCGACTTGTCCTCGTCCGCGATCAGCGCGAATGGTAGCCCAAACTTGTCGATGAACTTGCCGTGCCGTGCCGCCGAGTCGGCGCTCACACCCAGCACAACCGCGCCCTTGGCCGTGATCGCGTCGTGCGCATCGCGGAAGCCGCAAGCCTCCTTGTTGCAGCCGGGCGTGTTGTCTTTCGGGTAAAAATAAAGCACGACCGCTTGGCCGCGAAACTGCCCAAGCGACACCTCGCCGCCGTTGGTTGCCGCCGTGAAGCCCGGCGCCATGTCGCCTTCATTGAGTTTCAACGCCTTCATTCCGGCGCCACGGTCGGGCAGCGCTTGGCCAAGGTCAACCACTTCCCGGCAACAAAAACCTTGCGAGTCGCCGCTCTTTTCCTTAGCCACGGTTTGTGGCGGAGAACCCAAAACGGGCCGGGGCGGCTGAGCAGCACGAACGCAGTGTTGAGCTGTGGCTGGGCGGCCAGCGCACCGACGCCATCGCCGTGTACCGCGAGGCGCTTGCCCTCGAGACGGATGCCATCTCGCTGCAGCTTCGCGACACGCTGCCCAACTCGTACAGCGACCCCGACGCCACGCCGGATGCCCCGATCAATCTTCAGCAGCAAAACGCCTTCGCCGCCTACCGCAACACCGTTCGCCTGACCATCGGCGACGCCCTCGCGTGGTTCAATGTCGGTCTGACCCATGAGAAGGAGGGCCGGGCGGCCGAGGCCGGGCAGGCATACGTCGAGTCGTTCAAGAGCTACCACCGCACCCACGCCGCCAAGGTGCTGCAGGCCGGCGGCAAGGCGGCCGTCGAAGTGTGCCGGCGCGTGACGGAGATCGATCCCAAAGATGCCAAGGCGTGGATCAATCTCGGCGCGGCGCTTGGCCAGGCGGAGCTACCGGACGAGGAGATCGACGCTTATCGCAAAGCCATCAAACTCGCTCCCAAATACGCCGATGCCTGGTACAACCTCGGCGTGGCAAAGGCCCGTTGCGAAGAGGATGCCGAGGCGATCCACGCCTACAAACAGGCGCTGCTGCTCTCGCCGAAGTTCGCCAAAGCGTGGTTCAACCTCGGCGTGCTGCAGGGCAAACTCGGCAATCCGCACGGGAAAATTCGCTCCTACCAAAAAGCCGTCGAGGCCGATCCCAACTTCGGCGAAGGATGGCACAATCTCGGCGTGATGCTCAACGCCGTCGGAAAAACTGAAGAGGGCGATGCGGCGTTCTCTCGCGCGCGCAAGCTGCTCAACCCGAAGTTCCGCATCGCCGAAGCGATCGAGTTCAAGTCCGCCACCACGCCGGACGGCGCGCCAGACCGGCCAGCCGCAGCCCCTCAAGGGTAAGCAGCGGTTCCACGCGCCTTACCATCGGCAGCCGGGCCGCCATCAGCGCGGCAAACCCGCCGGTCGCCACCACCGGCAGCCGTGCCGTGCCCAGCTCGCGTTTCAGTTGACGCACCAACTCGGCGATCAATCCGCGATAGCCGAACACCGCGCCGCTGAGCATCGCGTCGCGCGTGTTTTTGCCGACGACCGACGCCGGCTCGGCAATTTTGATGCGCGGCAGCAACGCGGTTTTCTCGTGCAAATAATCGGTCATCGCCGACAGGCCCGGCGCAATGATCCCGCCGGTGTAATTGCCCGCCGCATCGACGACGTCGAACGTCACCGCCGTGCCAAAATCGACTACCACCACCGGCGCGCCAAACCGCGCGTGCGCCGCGATGGCGTTGGCCAAACGGTCCGCGCCGATCGTCGACGGCTTCGGATAGTCGATGCCGATGCCGGTCACCGTCCGCGCCGTGAGCTGCCAAGCCGCGCATTGCCAGCGCCCGCGCAACAGCCGCTTAAGCGCCGGGTTGAGCCTGGGCACCACACTGCAAAACACCGCACCGGCAAGCCGCTCCGCCTTGGCCAAGCGCAGCAACTTGGCCAGTGGCCGCTCCGCTTGGCCAAGCGCGAGCGACTCGCTGGCAAAACAGGCGTCCGCCACGATGCCGTCACCGTTGGCCACGGCGGCGTGCGTGTGCGTGTTGCCAATATCGACAAGCAAAACCACGGCCGCATGAGCTACCACGCCCTTGGCCAAGTTTGAAGATAAGTTTTCGGCCTGGTTTGCTTGAAACTTGAATCTTGAAACTTGAAGCTCCCTCCCCTGCGTCATGCCGATCAACGACCGCATCCGAGACAAGCTGAGCCAGCTCCCGCACAAGCCGGGGGTGTACCTCATGCGTGACCGATTCGGCACGGTGATTTATGTCGGGAAGGCACGGGAGCTGCGCAAGCGGGTCAGCCAATATTTTCACCCGTCACGCCGGCACGGCTGGGATCTGAAACTGGCGGCGCTCATCGAGGCGATCGAGGACTTCGACGCGCACATCGTCAAGAGCGAGCCGGAGGCGTTGCTGCTCGAGAGCAAGCTGATCAAGGAGTTCAAGCCGCGCTACAATGTCAGCTTTCGCGACGACAAAAATTTCCTGCTCATCAAGGTGAACCTCAACGACCCGATCCCGCGGTTCACGTTTGCGCGGTTGCGACAGCAGGATGGCGCGAAATATTTCGGGCCGTTCGTCAGCGGCGGGGCGTGCCGGCGGACGATCACGATGCTGCGCAAAAAATTCAACCTGCGCGGTTGCCGCCCTCTCAACCCCACCGAGCGCGACTACAAGCATTGCCTTTACGGCCATTTGCAGCACTGCTCCGCGCCGTGCGTCGGCAAGGTGTCGCTCGACGAATACCGGCGATGTGTCAACGAGGCGTGCGACTATCTCGACGGCCAAACCGGCGAGTGGGAAAAGGAGCTAGAGGCCAAGATGCAACAGGCCGCCGAGTCGCTCGACTACGAAAAAGCCGCGCGCTACCGCGACATGATCAGCGACCT
>CAUZVJ010000218.1:0-4507 GCA_963583225.1 Verrucomicrobiia bacterium | reverse complement strand
AGGTTGCAGAGTACCACGTTGCAGGCAACGAATCGCAGGAACTGATCGACATTTAGATAGTCTGCGTATCGTTTTTCGAACTCACCAAAGTCCGCCTTGTGGACGAGTCTAGCGAACTCCATCACCCGTTTCTGTTGTTCCTCAGTCGGCTCGGTTTTAGGGACGAATCCAATCTCGTACTCGTTCCAATCTTCACCGAAGTAGCGAAACAGCCCAAACGTACTAGGCTTCATCAGCAGCCCCTTCGACGAGCCGTAGTTGCGTTTCAAAAACCGTTTGTCCTTTTGCTCAACCACGGTGAAAAGGCCAACCGACTTACGCTTCGTCTCACCGGGAATCGTCAAATACACCTTCGCATAGCCGACGCGGGATGCAGGAATTTTTGCCTCGCGAAATAACTCATACGACAACGCCTCACGCATCAGCGACGGGTCGGTAATGTTGTTTTGCAGGTTGATTTTCGTAAGCCCTCGAAACTCCTGTCCCTTGACGTATTCGTTGAAGTCGATCTTGAACGAATACCTCCCGCTCTCATGCCCCTCAATGAATGTCCCGTTACCCTTGTAGCGCAGGCCGACGCCACGCACGGTCTCACCGTCGATCTCGACATCCGCCCTGCCGTACTGGTGATCGACCCCGAGATAACCGGCCAAGCCGGGGCGAGTGGATTTCTCGCTGTGAAAATGACCCCCTCTCGTCGCATCCTCAATCAAATCGCCAAACGCCTTACCCACAGCCTCGCCGTCCAGCCGCACATCGGCCGGTGGTTGCAACTTGGCCCATTCCTCGGGGTCGATCCGAATATGGACATCGATGACGTTGTCCAGGCCAAAAAGCGACTCCGACCCAGCGGACGGCTTCTCCCCCTGGCCAAGCGCTTGGCCAAGCGCAGCCACGATTGACACCACCATCAATATCCATAGTTGTTTCACGGTTTGTTCAGTTAAAACATTTCCATCTACTTGCATATTGACGCTGTCACTCGGCCCCCATAACGATCGCTGTCACGATTAGCGCCACAAAACATAGAGTACAGAATAACGCCCACATGGCCGAGCGCCGACCCAGTTCTTTTTTAATGCCAAACCCATAGATAAGAGGTGTCAGTGGATAGAAAAACATGTTCAACAACCCCCACAAAACACTACCTCGAAAGCCGGCCACAACACCCCAAACCCACCCGGAAAAGTTGAGCAACAACACCGCTAGTATCGCGATGCCCCAATCAATTATTTCCGGCCAATTCGGCGGCTTATCAAACAAAATATGGCCTTCCGACTCTCCATCAAGCTGCCGGCGTACTGAGGCTCGCCGCTTGGTCACAAAATACTTCAACGGGTGCTGTTCCCAATCCTTCGGCCTTTCGGCCAGTACCGCGTCAAAACCATCGGTTGCTTTACGGCCATTGATCTTGACCAGCGGCCGGACAAAGGCTCCCACTCTTTCAATCTGCTGGTGCATTTTTTCCTCAGCGAAGATGGTGCTTAGATAGGTGTCCAGATAATCGTGATATGTCTGCTTATGGCGTGGGATCTTCAACACGCGCTCAATGAGTGTGTGCCCCTTTCCGGCGGGATGATCAATGCTCATGTCTCGACGGGTCTCCGGTGTTCCATTGAAAGGGAACACACCAAACGAAAGATCCATGTCCCATGGAAAAAATTGGAACTTGTTCGACTCCGGCTCGAGATAAATATAGTGGTTCTGGGAACCGCCAAGAAAACTGTCGAGGTTGGTGAGCAACACATTTACAGCAATAAACCTGAGGAACTGGTCGACATCGAGATAATCCTCCACCCTTTCTTCAAACGCATCATCCTCGGCCTTGTGAATCAACCGCGCGAACTCGATGACACGCTTTTTTTGTTCCTCGGTCGGCTCGGTCTTGGGGACAAAGCCGATCTCATACTTATCCCATTCGTCACCGAAATAGCGGAACGCGCCAAAGGTGCTCGGCTTGAGGAGCAACCCCTTGGCCGAGCCGTAACGATCCTTTAGAAAACGCTTGTCCACCTGCTCAATCACCGTGTAAAGCCCGTGCGGTCGACGATCGACTTTGCCAGGAATGGTCAGGCTGACTTTCGCGTAACCGACCCGGGAACAGTGAATCCCTGCCTCACGAAACAACTCGTACGATAACGGTTCACGCATCAGGGACGGGTCGGTGCTGTTGTTGTTGAGGTTGACCTTGGTCAGTCCACGAAACTCCAGTTCATCGTCGTATTCGTTGAAATCGATCTTGAACGACAATCGCTTTGTCACATCCCCTTCAACATATTCGAGGAATGTCCCGTTCCCCTTGTAGCGGAGTCCGACGCCTTTGACCGTATCGCCGTCGATCGTGACCTCCGCCTGGCCGTACTGGTGATCGACACCCAGATACCCGGCCAGCCCAGGCCGTGTCGATTTCTCACTGCGAAAATGTCCGCCGGATATCGCGTCCACCATCAGACCTTGGATCGCGACACCAAAATCCATTTTCGTCCCCTCCGGCGGTTGCAGCTTGGCCCATTCCTCGGGGTCGATGCGGAGATGAACATCGATGACATTGTCCAGGCCAAAGATCGACCCCGGCCCGGCGGACGGCTTCGCCCCTTGGCCAAGCGCCTGGCCAAGCGATACCGCCACGGCAAGAAAAATCACTGAGTAAAAACGAGCCACGAGGAGAGCGGCAGCGGTTATTGTGACTAGTAATTGTTTCATCTTTTTATCGGAATCTTAGTTCCGAAACTACTACGTTGCATCACTAAATTTATTCCCTAAGAATAGTCCATCGCGCCACGTTGCGGTCAATGGACGAGGTGAATCTCGCCATTGGCAACCTCGATGTTCAGCGAGTGGAGGCTGGCTCCGGTGCAGGGGCCCTCGATGCACAGGCCGGTTTTTGGGTGATACATTGCGCCGTGGTTTTGGCAGACGAACAGGCTGCCGTCGCCGGTGAAAAACTGGCCGTCGCCGTAGTCGAGGGTCAGCGGCTGGTGGCGGCAGAGGTTTTCGTAGGCAACGATTTCGCCCCTGTAATTAGCCACAAAAGCGTCCACCCGGATGCCGTCGCGCTTGAATGAAAATCGCTTGGTCGTGCCCTCGGGCAGGTCGTCGAGCTTGGCCAGCTTTTTGCGCATCAGCCGTTGGCCAAGTTTTCTTCAGGGATGCCCTCGTTGAGGCTGCCGCGCCGGTAGCCTTTCGTGTCGAGCGTGACGTCGGCGAAACCGGCGTCGCGAATCCGCGCCGACACGGACGCCATCAAGTCCCCGCCGAGGAAGCGTTCCATCTCCGCTTGGCCAAGCTCGATCTTGGCCAAGGCGCCGCCGGGCTGCTCGTGGTAACGCACGCGCACTTCGCGAAAGCCGCCGTCGCGCAACACTCCCTCGGCCTGCTCGATCATCGCCAGCTTCTCCGGCGTGACCGCCTGCCCGTACGGGATGCGGGAGCTGAGGCAGGGCATCTGCGGCTTGTCGGCGGTGGGGAGGCCAAGCGCGGCGGAGAGTGCGCGGATTTCGTCCTTGGCCAAGCCGGCCTCCTTCAGCGGGGCGCGCACTTCAAACTTTTTGGCTGCCTCAGCGCCGGGCCGGTGGTCGCCGATGTCGCTGGTATTTTCGCCGTAAGCCAGCACCGCGAAGCCGCCATCGATCGCGATCGGCTCGAGCCGGGTGAACAGTTCGTGCTTGCAGAAGTAGCAGCGGTTGACCGGGTTGTCGGTGTAGTCCGGGTTGGCGAATTCCTGCGTTTGAATGATCCGCAGCGGGAAGCCGTGCGCCTCGGCGATCTCGCGCGCCTCGGTGAATTCGCGGCGCGGCAAACTCGGCGAGTCGGCGATCACTGCGAGCATCTGGTCACCCAGCACCTCGTGGGCGACGTGAGCCAACAGCACCGAGTCCACCCCGCCGGAGTACGCCACCAAACAGGATTCGTACCCGCGCAGGATGTCGCGCAGTCGGTTGAGTTTCTCGTCAGCCACGCGGCAAAACTGCCCCGAACGCCCGCTGATGTCCAGCGGCCAGCAAGCCACCTCAGTGAGACTTGAGCCGAAAAAACCGCTGCCTGCTGCCCGCGCTGACAGGGTGCGGGCTTGTGGCGTCCTCGAGGTCGGCCCAGGGGCCGGCAAGTCGGCTGGCCTCCTGCAATTCGCCGTGTTCCCAGGCCAGTTCCATCCCGTCCCCTTCCCTTGTGATTTGCAGCGTCATCGGCCCGGGCGGGGCCAGTGACTTGACCTGGTAAATGACGCCCGCACCCGCCCCTTTGCTCACGTTGCCCCGGGCGGTGAGGTCGGCCACAAACAACGAATCGCGCGTCGCCAGTAACCCGTCCAGATGGCCCACGCCCGGTTCATTTACGCCGATGAAGTGAAAGTATTTTCCCGTTTCCAAGTCAACATAGACCAGGGGATTTTCCTCGTTGCCCGAGCCGGCGTAATTGAACCGGCCATGAAATCCCACGAACAGCCCGTGGTTGAGTCCCTCGGGAAATTCCGGCGGGGCGAAACAGATGTCATTGGGACCCTCGGCCT
>CAUZVJ010000217.1:0-4544 GCA_963583225.1 Verrucomicrobiia bacterium | reverse complement strand
TAATTACCGCGCACAAATTGGAGCTCAGCTGTCCTACACGGAAAAGGTCAACGATGCCCTGGCCATCGAAAAGGAAAACATGATGCAGGCAACAAGCCGCATCAAAGATGTCGACATAGCAGAGGAAACGACCCTTTACACGAAAAATAAGATTCTAGTGAGCAGTGCCACGGCAATGACAGCCCAAGCAAATTTACTCCCTCAAATGATTTTGAAACTCATCGGTTAGTTGTTGAGGTATTTCCCGAGTAAATAGAAAACCTATCCGAAATCACTTCAACTCAGGATCGATCTTCCGAACTGACACGGGACCAGTCTTCAATATAGACAAGAGATCCAAAATCTCGTCCCGGCTGAAACTGTTGAGCAGACCGACCGGCATCGGGGAGAAGCCCGAGTCCTTCCGGGTGGCAATGGCGCTGCGCTGGATTTCGCGGGTGAACGACGGCTGATACGGGTTGGGCGCGAGTAGGAGCGACTTGTCCTTCTCCGCCACCAACCGCCCTGCGATCAACTCGCCCTGCTTGGTGGTGATCGCCACATTGCGGTATTTGTCGGCGATCACCTTTGACGGCTCGAGGATCGATTCCAGCATCGCCCGGGCATCGAACCGCGCCCCGATCGCCGTCAAGTCCGGGCCGACAAACAATCCCTCGCCGCCGAACCGATGGCACGCCAGACAGGCCGCCGTCTTGAGCACCCGCCGGCCGTTAGCCAGATTGCGATTTGCCAAACCAGTGTCGAGACCGGCGAAGTCCGTCATCGCCCACTGCCTCACCACCGTTCGCTTGGCCAAGCGCTCCTGCTCGAGCGACGCCGGTTTTGCCCCGGGCGCAAACAGCACCGCGAACGGCTCGCGCTCGCCCGGCGGCACCTTGGCCAACGCGTCGGCGACGATGTGCTTGAGATACGTTTGGTAATGCTGCTCGCCGCGAACTTCGGTCATTTTTTTTAGCCAAGCGAAGTAGGCGCGGCGATGCGATGGCGTCCAACCATCGGCGATGTGCCGCATGTGAAACAAATAAAACAACCGCTCCTCCGCCGACTTGGCATCGACGACATAATTGAGCAGGCCAGGCACGATGCCCGGTGCTTTCAGGTAAATCAGCAACCGCGAAACCTCCATCCGCATTTCCGGCGATTTTTCGGTGGCGGTGACGATTTTTTTGATGATCGATTCGCGGTCGGCCGCTTGGCCAACGCCCATTCGTGTGAAGCCAAGCTGATACGTCCGCAACGCCACCAACTGCCACTGTGCCGCCAAGCCCTCCCACGGCAAATCGTTGAGCCGCGCGAAGAGTTGCGACTGCAACCCGGCTTCCCCCACCCTCGCCAACGCCATTATCGCCGTGAGTGCCTTTTCCGTGTTCGACTCGGTGAGCGCGGGGAGTTGCCACTGCGCAAGCGGTTGGTTTTCGAGGGCGACCCGGGCGGCGTGGCGAATCCACGGATCGTCGCTGCCGAGGTGTTCCCAAGCCAAGCCGACGCCCTCGATCGAACGCTCACTGTGAAACTGTTCGAGCCGCCGCCGCAACTCGCGCGCCCGCTTGGCTTCGGCGTCCGCCGCTTGGCCAAGCGCCGATGACCCGCTGCCGACGTAACGCACGCGGTACAGCCCGGACTGCGTGCGGCGTCCGCCGGTCACGAAATACATCGCGCCGTCCGGCCCGAAGTCCACGCCGGTGACGTTGAGCGGCCGGCCGGTGACGAACTCCTCCGCGCGCCCACGGTAGCTTGCCCCTTCCGGCGTGAGGTGAACCGCAAAAATTTTGCCGTAAGCCCAGTCGAGAATGAACAGCGCGCGGCGATACGGTTCGGGAAAATTACTGTCGCTGCCGAACGCGATCGCCGTCGGTGAGCCAAGGCCTATGTCGGCGTTGCTCGGGAGGCTGTCGGGGAAGTAAGCCGGCCATTTGTCGGTGCCCTGCCGCCAGCCGTAGTCGCCGCCGGACACGACATGATTGACGCGCGTCGGCCGATACCACGGCGAGCCTTCGTCCCTCTCCATGTCGGCGTCGAAGACGAACAGTTCACCGTCTGGATGGAAGGCCAAGCCGTACGGGTTGCGAAAGCCGCCCGCGACCAACTCCCACCGTTTGCCGTCGCGATCCGTGCGGATGACATGACCGGCGGGCGGGCGAATGCCTTGGTTGAACATCACGCGATTCCAGTCGCACGGCAGCAATTGGTCCTGCGCGAAATTGCGGTGAGCCGACATCGGCCCGGGCGCGAAATCGTTCGGCAACCGAACGTCGTTTCCGTGCGTGAGATAGATCAAGCCGTCCGGGCCAAGCGCAATGGAGTTGCGGCCGTGACCGACTCCGCCGCTGGTTTTGCTCAGCAGCGTCACTTCATCGAACTGGTCGTTGCCGGTCGTGTCGCGGAGCCGATAAAAGCCCTTCGAGTTGTTGGCGTTGGCGTACAGACTGCCGTGCGCCCAGAGGAGTCCGCGGCACTCGTTTAACGTGTCGTTGACGAGCTCGACGCGGGTGCGGCCAAGCCGCCGCTTGGGCAGCGTCAACCGCAGGATGCCCGGCCCCTCGCGGCCGATCAGCAAGCGGCCTTGGCCGTCGAACTCGAGACTCACCCACGACCCCTCCGCCTTGGTCGCCGTGCGGAGCAGCGTCACCTCAAAGCCGGGGATCGCCATGACATGCTTCGCGGCGGTGGCCCGGCGGGTCTTTAGCGCCTCCTTCCATTGATCGTAGTCCACCCCGCTTGGCCGCGAACGGCACCCGGCCAACAGCGCCAGCAACAGCGCGGGAATAATGACAACGAACGGCCTCACTTCACTTCCATCCCCGAGGCGCGGAGCACCGTTTCCTGCACGGCCAAATCGTGCTCGTACGACCAGGCCAACTTGGCCTCGCCGCGAATGACCTTGGCCAAGTCGGCAAACTCACCGTCGTAACGGCCACTGCTTCGCGGCAGCTTCACCTCATGCGTCCCTTTGGCAAAACCGCCGTGCGGCTCCGTCAGACTGAGCGTGAGTTTGCCCGGCTCGATCGGGCGAATTTCAATCGCCCCCTTGTCGCCGGCGATTTGAAATCTGCGTCGGGGAAATCCGTGCGGGTCGCGGTGGTTGCAACGGATCGTCGCCGTGGCCTTCGCGTACTCCAGAACCGCCAGTTGATTGTCCGCCACAGCGTCGCCCTGCGTGCGGCGCACGAACGCATGCACCTTGGCCGGCTTGCCCATCATGTGCACGACCGAATCCACCATGTGGCAAGCCAGTTCGAACATCCCGCCGCCGTTGTAACGGCCCAATTCACGGCGCAGTGACGCCGAGGCCATCTTGCCCATCATCCCGTCGACCTCCATGATTTCCCCAAGCCAACCTTCGCGCACCGCCCGGTACATGAATTGAAACGCCGGGTTGTAGCGCAGCATGTAGCCCATCTGCACCGTGACACCGTTGCGCTTGGCCAAGCGGAGCAACTCGCGAAAGTCGCCCAGCGTGATACCGCCCGGCTTGTCGTGGTGAATGTGCAGGCCGGCGCCGACCGCGCGCTTGGCCGCCGCAACCAAGTGCGGCACCTCGGTCTCGATGGCCACCGCCTGCAAGCCGGGTGTTGCCAGCAACTCCTCTTCCGACATCTGTTTTACGCCACGATAGGCACCGCTGCCGGGGATCGGCGACTCGGCTGCCTCTCGTGGCTGTGCCAAGCCGACCAGTTCAAAATCACCGGAAAGCTTACGGATCGCCGCCAGTTTCCCCGAGGCATGGGCGTGGCCGCTGCCAATCTGGCCAATCTTGATCCTCGGCCTGGCGCCCTTGGCGATGAATGGCAACGCCAACGCCGCACCGGCGGAGGTCCGAATAAATTGTCTTCGCTGCATGCGGCGATTGGATGGGGGGGTTTCAAGTGAATTGCAAGTTTTCAGTTTCAATTTTTCTGTTTTTTTTGCTTGTGCCGCCCCTCCGGGGCTTGTGGTTTTTTTGGGCGCTCCCCCCGGGGTTGACGCCCTGGGCTATTTCGTTTCGCCCCTCTGGGGCTTCCCGCTTGGCCAAGCGGGTGCGGTTCCCAGTTCCCAACTCCTGTCCATCCATGTTCATTTCTTGAAACTGAAAACTTGAAACTTCGCGCTTCAGGCCGCATGAACCCCTGCCGCTTTTGGCTGGCCAAGCGCTTGGCCAAGCACACGACTCATGTCACACGGGAACAGACACTTCACAGAGAACGACCCAACGTTCGCGGCAAAAAAACGCTCCACCACGGAGATCATCCGGCGTGTCAGCATCTATCTTTGGCCTTACAAGTGGCTGGCTCTGGCCACGGTCGGTTGCGCTGTCCTGTCGCTGCTCTGCGCCTTTGCCTTTCCCCGGCTCACGCAATTCATCATCGACGACGTCATCGGCGACGGGCAAACGGACAAGTTGATGCCGGTGATTTTGCTGCTGCTGGGGGCGTTTTTTCTTCGAGATTTTTTCAACAGCATCCGCATCCAGGTGAACAATCACTTCGAGCAAAACGTGGTGTTCGACATGCGGCGCGACGTGTACGGCCGACTGCAGCGGCTGCCGGTGAGCTACTATGACAAGC
>CAUZVJ010000216.1:0-4596 GCA_963583225.1 Verrucomicrobiia bacterium | reverse complement strand
TTGAGGTATTGACCGTGCTTGAAGTCCATGTTGCGGCCGCCGATCAAGAGCAACGGGTAGTTGCGTGAGAGGTGGAAGGCGCTGGAGGCGGAGCCGAACAGGAGTGCGGTGTTGTCGAGCATGTTGCCCTCGCCTCCGGGCTCGGGCGTAGCCTTGAGCCGGCTGGCAAAGCGGCCGAGTTCCTCGTTGATGAAACGGCAGTAGATGCCAAAGTTCTTGAAGCCGCCGGGCTTCTTGGTTTCATGCGAAAGATGGTGGGTCGCCTTGTATCCCACTGCGCGAGCAAGGTAGTCACTGATACCCACGCCGTTTTCACGGCCAAGCTGGTAGGTCGCCACGCGTGTGGTGTCGGTCTTGAACGCGAGGTAAATCAGTTCGTACATCGTCTGTAGGTAATTGCGCGGATCCTCGGGAGTGACGTCGAGCTTAAGGTGATCTACGTCCACGCGCGGTAAAGGAATATTAAGCCAACGCTTGGCCTTCTCGATCTTCATTTCCGTGTCTCGCACGGACTGTAAATACTCTGCAAGCATTTCCTGGTCGCGCTTGGAGAGCGAACGCTTCAGTGAGCGGGCGTCCTCCATGAGGTCATCAAGGGCGCTTTTGCTCAAGGCAAGGCGGCGTGCGGCGTCCGGATTGCTCTTCACGAAGAGCATGTCGAAAATGCGCTTGGGCTTGTGCTCGGCGGGGATGGGCCGGCCGTTGCTGTTGTAGGACATCGTCTGCGCACCGCGCGGCGATCCGGTGCCGCCGTCGGTGGACATCACGAGCGACGCATGCCGGGTATGCTCGCCGGCATGTGCGGCGAACACCTGATCGAGCGAGATGCTATTTTGATAATCGCCATCCGCGCCAGTATCCGCACCGGTGAGAAATTGATCCGCATTGGAGTGACCGTGCACTCGCCGTACTGCCGGGTGGGACAAACCGGAAAACACCGTCAGCTCATTGCGCAACGGCTTGAGCGTCTCCATGCATTTGGTGAAGGTAAAGTCCTTGTCCTTGCCGTGCGGAAACCAGCTCCAGTCCTTGAAGGCTGGATCCTTCTCCAGCGGCATAGGCACGCCGTCGGGCAGGTAAAAGCAGGCAAGCCGTTTGCGCTTCACGGGCCGCTGCACCGCGCGGGCCACGCCAGTGAAGGATTCGAACCATGGTAGGGCCAGAGCCACCCCGGCGCCGCGAAGAAATTTCCGGCGATCAAGTGAGGAAAAATTCATGTTCACGGCCCTTGCTCCTTCGGGGTTATTTTAACTGAAACAAATCACTTTTCACAATCAGAAAGACCAAGTCCGCCAGACCGTCGCCGCGCTTGCGGAGATCGGCGGTAATACGGTCGACTTGCGAGCGGTCGCCAAAGGTCAACGGTCGGCCCAGAGCGTAGGCCGCCATCTTGTGCACCATCGCGCGCGCGAACTGATCCTGACGGTTGGCCAGCAGGTAGTCTTTCAACCCCTTCATGCCGCGCAGCTCGTCTTTGTTGAACAACACGCTGGCGGCATCAACCGGATCCTTGCCGATTTTGTCGCGCCACAGGCCAACGGCATCGAAGTTCTCAAACGCAATCCCCCACGGATCGATCTTCGAGTGGCACGAGATGCAGGCGGGATCGTTGCGGTGATCTTCCATGCGCTCCTTGAGTGTGAGCTTGAGGATTTCCGGGTCGGCCAAATCAATCTCCGGCACGGCCGGCGGCGGTGGCGCCGGCGGATCGTTCAACAGATTTTCCAGCAGCCAAATGCCACGCTTAAGTGGGTGCGAATCCTTGCCGTCCGAGTTCATTGCCAATAGTCCCGCCTGCGTGAGCACGCCGCCACGCCGGTTGCTCGCCTCCAGCTTCACCAGGCGCAGACTGTTGCCGATCACCTCCGGCAGCCCGTAATGCCGCGCGAGCCGGTCGTTTACCATCGTGTAATCGGACTGGAGAAAATCCATCACCGTGCGGTTACGCCTCAGCACCTCACCGAAGAAGGCGACCGGCTCCTCACGCATCGCCTCCATCAGCAGTGGGTCAAAACGCCCGTACACCTTGGAATCGATCTTCAGGAAATCCAGTAGTTCCATACCCAACCATTGCCGCGTGAAGTAGCGGGCAAACCGATCGGCCTTGGGATCTGCCAGTAGTCGGCGTGTCTGCGCCTGTAGCACGACCGGATCGCGCAACTTGCCCTTGGCGGCAAGGTTCAGTAGTTGCTCATCGGGTATGCTGCTCCACAGGAAAAATGAAAGCCGACTGGCCAGCTCAAAACCCGAAATGCGTTGGCTTTCTTTTTTGTCATCCACTTCGCCAGCTTGAACGAGATAAAGAAACTTCGGCGAGGACAACACCGTGGCCAACACCTCAACCATCGCCTCCTGAAAGTCATCGCACTGCGGCCGAAGCTTGGCGAAGAGGACCAGCTTTTGGTCGATCTCCGGCGCGGTCACGGGCCGGCGCCATGCACGTCGCATGAACTTTGCCAACACTTCGCGTGCATATTTTTTCTCGTCCGCCTGGTGATCGCTCTGAAAGAAAATGCGTGTATGCGATTCTGGTGGCCACTGCTCATGGACGGGCGCGGTGATCTCCACATAATCGATCTGCACAGTCACCGGCGTGCTCGAGCAGTTCTGAAAATAGAGAAACTCCGCCGGGTTCGGCAGCTGGCCGAGTTTCTGGATGTGGCGGTAGGCGTTGCGTGCAATTTCACTGAGCCTTACGTCCCAGTGATAAAACTCCGGCTTATCTGGTGAAGCCGTAATGGTGATATCACGTTCACCCGCGCGCACGGCAACGCGCGAATCGTTACTAGCTTGGTTGCCGAAAAACAATCGCAGCGTCGGCAGATGTTTGCCCTCTGGTGTCACTCGCGCCGCCCGAATGCGCACGCGCATGGTGCCCACGTCCGGCAGGCCATCGCCCACATCGACAATGTACTTCAAATTCGCCGGGATCACCACCACATCCAGCAAAACCGGCGGAACCTTTGGCCGGGTACGGCTCGGGGTCCAAGCGTACTTGGCGCCGCCATACCCCCAATGCGTCTTGACGCCGTGGCCCGTAATCAAATTCTTGAAATGCGCACTGCCTGGTTTTACCGAGTACTTGGCAGCTTGCTTTTTTAAGGCTTTTTCAAGCGTGGTAACACCATTTTTAATCTGCTTCTTTTTCTTTTCCACAAAAGCTGCATACGTGGCATCGACTTGAGCCGAGGCAGCTTTCATTGTGATCCCGTAGTAAACTGGTTTGGGCCGTTCCCCGCGCACGGTCACCCGCTCCAGCGCCTTGCGCGCCAACTCACGATATTGCTCAAATTGCACCACCGTCATTTGCAGCATCTCGGAGCTATTCTTGAAGCCGTCCTCCGAGACCGTCTCCGGCGGCAGATCGCGAGAGAAATCATGCGGCAAGTCCAGCAGATCCTGCAGCGCGTGCTTATACTCGTAGCGCGTCATGCGCCGGAACGACGTGTGCCCCTGCTCGCTCCTCCGCACCTGAGAAGCAACCAGAATCTCGCCGGACAACCAATCGACAATCCGCGCCTTCTCGGCATCCGTCAGCTGCACCTTCGCGTCCTCCGGTGGCATCTCACCATTACTGATTACGTCGAACACCTCCAGCCACCAGCTGACATCCTTCCCCTTCAGCAAATCGGGATTCAGCGCATCAATCCGAAGCTTGCCCTTCTGTTTCTCCGGTCCGTGACACCCAACACACACCCGCTTAAGAACCGGCTCCACCCGTGTCCGAAAAGCCGCCAACTTAGCCTTGGGCACATCCCCCGGCTTGGCCACCAATGTCAGGTTGGACAGAAAGGCGAACAGTAAGGTGGCGAATATTCGCATGCCGGGAAATTATCGAATACTGCGGGGAGGTTGGCGATTATTTTTTCGCTTTGATCGAGTTATCCAAACTGGGCCAAAGCTTTCGTTAGTCTGGACGGGTTGGTTTCTGCGAAAAAACCACCGTAGGACGACCGGTAACCTATTAGCCATTGAACTTGGGCCAGATGGGGGGGACTGGGGCTGGACCGGGTTGACGGAGCAAATTCCTGTGATATCAGCTATTTTGATGGGTTTTTATTCTTTCAAGTGGCGAATATCTCTAGCTTACAAAGCGTTCAGCGCATTTAAAGTCTTGGACTGGGCGCGTGGAGCGGGCGGCACTTCGAGCATGCGAATGAGGCGGGTTTCGTTGCCTTGTTTGTCCCTGATGGAAACGGTCCAGCGCGCAGCTTTGATAGCAAGGTATGGCAGCGGTTTTTTGAAGGGAAGTTCCCAAACGCCTTTTGCAGTTTGTTTAAAATGGGGGGCGAGATTTTCGCCGGGTAGGTGGCCGTTGATTTCGGCTGTGCTGGTGACGGTGAAGGTCGAGAGATCGAGGCCACTGCCGTAGTCGTTCATACCGATGCGCAGGCAATGGAGAGGGCCGTTGTGACTGGGGATGGGTTCGGCGAGGGTAAGGACGGGGCGATCGTCGTCGAGGTGCCAGCCGTACTTGGGGTTGAGGTCGATGGGGCAGCCTAGGTCTATCCAGCGGGTGAGGGTGCGCTTCGCCTTGTCGGTGAGGGGCGGCACCTTGATGGGTTTGCAGTCGGGCCCCTTGAAGGCGCCGCGAAT
>CAUZVJ010000215.1:0-4606 GCA_963583225.1 Verrucomicrobiia bacterium | reverse complement strand
TCCACTCCCCCGGCATCCAGTCGCTCGCGCTTTATCTCTCGAGCCTTGCCATCGTGATCGCCTCGTTTTTTTCGCTGACGCAAACTAACCTCAAAAAACTTGCCAGTTACTTTGTCCTCTCAGAAATCGGCTACATGGTCGGCGGCGCTTGGCTCGCGAACAAGCCGGGGTTGACCGGCGCGATGTATCATGTCGTCGCCGACGCGGCAATGACCTCGGCGCTGTTCATGGCGATTGGCTGCATCGTGTATCGGCTTGGCCAAGCACAACTCGACGACCTCAAGGGCGTGTTCTTCAAGATGCCGGTGACCATGGCCGCGTTCGTCGTCACGATGGCCGCCTTGATCGGCGTGCCGCCGACGTGCGGTTTCTTCAGCAAGTGGTACCTCATCCAGGGCGCTGCCCAGGCGGGTGTGTGGCACTTTGTCGCCGCGCTGCTGCTGTCCAGTTTGGTGAAGGCGATCATCCTTTTTCGCATCATCGAGATCGGCTACAACCGTGTCCCTCACCCAGCCATGGAGGGCAACTCGCCCATACCCCGCAACGAAGCCCCATTGAGCATGCTCATCCCCACGGTCGCCATGGCGCTTGGCCTGATCGCGCTTGGCCTGGGCACAAGTACACTGGTGAACACGATCATCGCCAAGGCGCTCCCCGCCGCGCTGGCCCCGTAACGTCATGGAAACCATCCATTCATTCACCCCGGTTTGGATTATCCTGACGTCCTCCGTCGCAGCGCTGCTGGTCGCCCTGCTGGGCCGTTGGCCAAACGTTCGCGAGTCGTGCATTTTCGCCGCCGCCGTCATCAAGCTTGGCCTGTTGCTAACTCTCGCGCCCGCCGTGCTCGATGGCAAGCTGTACGAGTTTGAGGTGATGGAACTGCTGCCAAACGTCGGCTTGGCCTTCAGGGTCGATGCGCTTGGCCTGATGTTCGCGCTGGTCTCGGTGAGCCTGTGGATTCCCACCACGATCTTCTCGATGGGCTTTCTCCGCCCACTCAAGCGGCACGCTCAAACCCGCTTCTTTTTCTTTTTTGCAATCGCCATCTCGTCCGCAGTCGGGGTCGCCTTTTCTGCGAACCTGCTCACGCTTTTCATTTTTTACGAGGCGCTCTCGCTCTCTACTTATCCGCTGGTCACGCATCATCAGGACGACGACGCGATCAAGGGCGGCCGCAAGTACCTGACCTATCTGCTCGGCACGTCGGTGGCCTTGGCCCTGCCGGCGATGATCATTGTTTACCAGCAAACCGGCAGTCTGGACTTCGCCAACGGCGGCGTGTTCGCCAACGGCACAAGCACGACGCTGCTCACCGTGTTGCTGGTCATGTTCCTGTTTGGCTTCGCCAAGGCGGGGCTCATGCCGTTTCACGCATGGCTGCCCGGCGCGATGGTTGCCCCGGCACCGGTCAGCGCGCTGCTCCACGCGGTGGCCGTGGTGAAGGTTGGCGTGTTCTCAATCATCCGCGTGTTGACCGGCATTTTTGGCGTCGATCTCTTGGCCAACACTCCGTCGCTGAGCACCATCGTTTGCGTCTTGGCCAGCGTCACGCTGATCGTCGCGTCGCTCATTGCACTCACGCAGGACAACATCAAGAGCCGCTTGGCCTACTCCACCATCGGCCAGTTATCGTACATCATCCTGGGGGTCGGCTTGGCCACAAAGAGCGGCGTCGCCGGGGCCGCTTTGCACATCCCCATGCACGCCTTCGGCAAGATCACGCTGTTCCTCTGCGCCGGGGCGATTTATCAGGCGTGCGGGGCCAAGTGCATCAGCGAAATTCACGGCATGGGCCGCAAATTTCCGCTGACGATGACCGCGTTTTTCATCGGCTCGATGTGTGTCATCGGCCTGCCGCCGACCGGCGGGTTTGTCAGCAAATGGTATCTGCTCAACGGCTCGCTCGACTCCGCGCAGCAATGGGCGTTCGCGGTTTTTCTCACCAGTTCCCTGCTCAACGCCGCCTATTTTTTGCCGATCGTTTACAAGGCGTTCTTCGCAACGCCAACCGACCCGGCCCGACTGGACAAAGCCAAGGAGCCGCCGCCGCTGACCGTCGTGCCGCTCTTCATCACCTCCGCCGGCTGCGTGCTGTTGTTTTTCTTTTCCGGCAAGCTTTTCCAGTTCGCCAACACGTTCGCTGAAATGTACACAGCCCAATGAGTGAGACACCCGAAAAACCATTCGTTCCCGACGAGCCCACGGTGAGCCGGAAATTCTGGATCGCGCTGTGGCTGACTTGTGGCGTGTCCGTTTTGCTCGAGTTGCTCGTGCCCCGGCATGTTCATTTTGAGTCAAGCGACTCCGCCTTCGCCTCGGCAACTAACGGATTCGGCTTTTACGTTGCGCTTGGCTTCCTCGCCTGCAGCAGCGCCATCCTCTTGGCCAAGGGCTTGGGGTTGCTCCTGAAGGCGAAGGAAAATTATTACGATGACACTCCTTAACAGCATCCCCCCGGGATTAATCCTGATTCTCGGTGCGATCGTGTTGTTGCTGCTCCCCGCAACGGCACGCAAGGCCGGTGCCATCGCCTTGGCCGCGCTTGGTTTCTACGCTATCTCCCAACTCGAGGACGGCGAGCAGCTTTTCCCCACGTTGCTCGGTTTCAAACTCACCCTGCTGCGGGTGGATGCCACGAGCAAGGCGTTTGGCTATATCTTCACACTCTGCGCGTTCGCAGCATTCATTTTTTCATGGCACGAAAAAAGCCGCGCCGAGAATACTGCTGCCCTGGTGTACGTCGGCAGCGCGCTGGGCGTGGTGTTCGCCGGTGACATGATCACGTGGTACGTCTGCTGGGAACTGATGGCCATCGCGTCCACCTTCCTCGTCCTCGCCCGAAAAACAGAGAAGTCGCTGAAGGCCGCCCAGCGCTACATCCTCGTCCACCTGACCGGCGGCTTGATTTTGTTGGCCGGCATTTTGCTCGCCATCCAAGCAACTGGTTCGATCGCGTTTACCTCAGAAGTTCTCACTCAGAATGAAATGGCTAAATATTTCATACTGCTAGGCATTCTGATCAACGCCGCCGCCGTGCCGTTCTCCAGTTGGTTGCCAGACGCCTATCCGGAATCGACCATCATGGGCGGCATCTTCCTCAGCGCGTACACAACCAAGACCGCCGTGTACACGTTGATCCGCGGATTCCCTGGCGAGGAACTCCTCATCCCAATCGGTTGCGTGATGACCCTTTACGGCATCATTTATGCCCTGCTGGAAAACGACATGCGCCGCATCCTCGCCTACAGCATCATCAACCAGGTCGGCTTCATGGTGTGCGGTGTCGGCATCGGCACCAACCTCGCCATCGCGGGAGTCGTCGCGCACGCATTCTGCCACATCATCTACAAGGCGCTGCTTTGGATGTCCGCCGGCGCCGTGCTGTATCGCACCGGCAAAAGCAAATGCACCGAGCTGGGCGGCCTCTACAAAACCATGCCGATCACCATGATCCTGGGGACGATCGGTGCCCTGGCCATTTCCAGCGTGCCGTTTACCAGTGGCTTTGTGAGCAAAACCATCATCGTGGCCACCGCCGAACAAAATAATTATCTCTGGGCCTGGCTGGTTTTGGAGATTGCCTCTGCCGGTGTGTTTCTGCATGCCGGGATAAAATTCCCATACTTCGTGTTTTTCAATGTTGACCGCGGACTCCGACCGAAGGAAGCCCCCAAGCCGATGCTCATCGGGATGGGGCTGCTGGCGTTTCTTTGCATCTACCTCGGCTGCCACCCTGCTCCGCTGTACGACATCCTGCCATTGGTTCACCGCTCCGCACTACCCGAGGCCACCCTCGAATCAACAACGTTCTCGGCTATCTATGTGGACCATTTCGCAAACGTGGTGACGATGTTCCAGTTGTTGGCGTTCTCTGCCTTGGCCTTTTTTGTATTTCTGCCATTGCTCAAGCGCACGCCGACCATCTCCATCGACTTCGACTGGTTTTATCGAAAGGGAGCAAAGTGGTTCTTTTGGACGGCGGACAAGTCGCTCAACGGGCTGAACGCAGCGGCCGACAAGTACGTGATCAAGACCCTCCTCCCGGCGCTGACGCGTTTCGCGCTCGTCGCCCCGGCGACCCTCACCGCGATGGCGCTCAAGCCAGTTTGGAGGGCGATGGACCCCGACGAAGCCGGCTTGGCCAAACGCCGAGACGAACTCGTGGCCAAGTTCACGACCGGCACCTTCCCCATCGCCTACTCCGCCGCCTGCGTCCTCATCATCCTCTCGCTGCTCGTCCTAATCGGTCGTACCGCCGATTGACGCTTCCACTTGCCCGGACGACCCGAACAAGCACGACAATCTTCTTCTATTTAGATGTTTTTCACGAAAAGAAAGCATTTGACTTCACCTAATGAATAATATTGGTTGCGTTGGTTCTACCTATTATTCAAATGAAAAAAACACTTATTTTTACATTGGTTTTGATGCCGATTCTCTCCTGTTTTTCAGAAATTACAGGGCATTGGGAATTCAACGGAACACTAAATGCAACCATTGGCCAAAACCTCGAATGGGCTTGGGAGAAGGGGGATGCATCCTTTGGCACTACTGACGCCTTCGGGACTTCTGACATTAACGGGAAACCCGCAAATGTCTTAAAATT
>CAUZVJ010000214.1:0-4623 GCA_963583225.1 Verrucomicrobiia bacterium | reverse complement strand
AAAGGACTTGTCAGCGGGCAAAACAACCGTACAGTCTCCCGCGCGCCGATGCGCGCTTAACTCAGTGGTAGAGTGCTACCTTCACACGGTAGAAGTCGTTGGTTCAAGTCCAACAGTGCGCACCATTTTTCTCATCTCCCATTTTCAGCCAAGCTGACGCTGAAAAATTATCCGTGACTTTTATCTAAACATTCAATAAAATACTGCCCGGGAACATTTATGAAACCAATCGTCCTGTTACTCGCTGGAATCTGTCTGTCCGCCGGTCAATCCGTGCAGTCTCAACCGTACGGGGACTGCCATTTTCATCTGCTGGATTTTCTCCAAAACGGGGAGTTTGACAACCGGGACGGAGCCTTCCCCTGCAACGCCTCCGGCCTGATGAAGGATGGCCGCTATTTCCAACTCCCGTACGGGGAGCGGCACCGGCGGCTGACCGGGTTGATCGATGTCACCGACAAACACAACATCGCCGACGTGGTGGTTTGTGGCATGCCGTTTGTCAAGAAATGGGCCGAGGACGATTTTTTTCTCCGACCGAAATATTACCTGGACTCGAGTTCGCGGGTGAAGGCGGCCCGGGACACCGACTTGCAGGTCGCCGCCGCGTTCATGGACTACAAGCGGCGGTTCGCCGGTGACAAGACTCAACTGGACAAACTGACCCGACTGCATCCGTTTGTCTGCGGTCTCGACACGACCGACCTGGGAGCCGTTGACCTTGCGATCAAGCGCATCCGGGAATACCCGGGAGTCTGGGAGGGGCTGGGGGAACTCATGTCGCGCCACGACGACCTCACCAACCTGACCACCGGGGAGCGCCCCCGGGCGAACCACCCGTCGTTCATCCGGCTGTTCAAGTTTGCCGGACGGGTCAGCCTGCCTGTCAGCATTCACCACAACGTCGCGCCAATCTCCCGCAACGAAAGTGAGCTTAAGCAGCCCCTGTATTTGGACGAGTTTCTGGCCCTGCTGAAAAACACGATTCACGACGAGGCCAATGCGGCCAACCGGCCCAAGGTCATCTGGTGTCACGCCGGCATCAGCCGCAGGATTGTGGTCGAGAATTACAGGCAAACCCTCGAGCGAATCCTCGACGACTACCACGAGAATCTTTACCTGGATTTGTCGTGGGTGGTGCTCGGTGCCTATGTTTACAAAAACTTGGACGAGTGGGTGGCCTTGATCCAAAAATACCCGGACAACTTTCTCATCGGGTCAGACTCGGTCGGCAAATACAGCGGCATCCCGATGGAGTTGAAGAAATACCAGGCTCTCTTGAGCGCCCTGCCGGCTGAAACCCGATCCAAGGTCGCCTACAAAAACCTCGCCAGCATTCTCGACAAATCCGAAGCCGAACGGAACCGAAAGGGATTCGGAAAAGGCGGAATCACCCTGCCCCACGAATTTTCCCTGCCGGATAACTTCGGGCTGGAGGGGTTGGGCAAAAAATGAGGGGTCGCGCATTTGGCATTCACCGCTTGATAAAGGCAAACCAAGTGGGGATTACTCCCCTCGCTCAGCTTTGCCTGGTCAAGCACCCTTGAAAATTAGGTTTTTGAGCCGTATCAACCTCTGTCGCAGAACCTACCGGCTGATCAAGTGAGTTTTCTGACTGGCCAGAACGTGTAAACAATAGGCATACTGAGCCAACGATGAGAACGGCTTTTTTGGCAATTTGTATGATGCTGCTCGCGGGGTGTGCCGGGCTGACCAAGCCGCCGCCCAAGCGCATCGCCGCCATTGTCACCGAGTACCGCCACAACTCCCACGCGGACGTCATCGTCGGGCGGCTGGTGGAATCGCACACGCTCGATGGCAAGGGCGAATTTCCCAATTTAAAACTGGTTTCGCTGTACACCGACCAGGTGCCCTCCAGCGACACGAGCCGGGAATTGATGCAGCAAAATGGCGTGCCCATTTTCACGAACATTGCCGATGCGCTCACGCTCGGCACCGGCAAACTGGCAGTCGATGGCGTGTTGCTCGTGGCCGAGCACGGGAACTATCCCAAGAACGAGACCGGCAACGTCATCTATCCAAAGCGGCGGTTGTTCGAGGCCGTTGCGAAGGTGTTTCGCGCCAACAACGCCTCCGTGCCGGTGTTCTGCGACAAGCATTTGGCTGACAACTGGCGCGATGCAAAGTGGCTTTACGACACAGCGCATGAATTGAAGTCGCCGCTGATGGCCGGCTCTTCGCTGCCCACGCTCTGGCGGCGACCCCCGGCGGATGTACGTCGCGGAGCCAATCTCACGCAGATGGTGGCCATCTCGTATCACACGCTGGATGCATACGGTTTTCACGCACTTGAAATGGTGCAATGCCTGGCTGAGCGCCGTGCGGGAGGTGAGACGGGCGTGCGGCAAGTGCGCTGCCTCTCGGGCAACGCGGTCTGGGAGGCGGTGGCCAACGGCACGATCGACGAGGGACTGTTGCAGGCGGCCGTGGTTCCGCTGGAAGGCAGCCTGGTGAAACGGGGAAACCGGTCGCTGATGGAACTGGCAAAGGAACCGACGGCGATGATAGTCGACTACCGGGACGGATTTCGGGCCAGCATCCTGACGCTTAATGGCGCGGTCAACGAATGGAGTGTGGCGTGGCACGAGGACGGCAAAACCAAGGCAACAATGTTCTGGACGCAGGAGGCGCGACCGTTCATGCACTTCACCTATCTTGTTAAGGGCACCGAGCAGATGTTCCACACGGGCAAGCCCTCTTGGCCGGCGGAGCGCACATTGTACACCAGCGCCATTCTCGACGCGGCGCTTATCTCATTGAAGCGGGGCGGCACAGCATTGCCGACGCCCTACCTGGATATCCCGTATCAGTCCGACTGGAACTGGCAACAGCCTCCTCCACCTCCTCCCGGCCGGCCCACTCACGAAAAATGACCACAGCGATCTTCAAGGACCGCCCCAAACAAGCCTCGCCCTGATCACCCCTTTCCGCTTGGCCAAGCGGGCGGCGAAGACCCTGCTCCATCGTGCCTGTAACGTGAAGTGCCTTGGCCAACGAATCCGATAATTCGTCATGTATCATCCGCGGTTCGTTCGGATTTGGTGTCTGGTTCGGGGCTTTCTTCCTCTCTGGGCTGCCAGTGAATCCGGGTGGCTTGGGCGCCCAGCACATCCATGTTGTCGGTGCGCTGCACGAAGGCGATGGCGCCCAAGTTGCGTCCTTTTTCACCGGGGGCGGGCTTGAGGTTGAACGTGAACTCATGCCCGACCGGGCCGGCGAGTTCGACGCATTGGAACTCGCGCACGACGTTGTCCATGCTCAGCGTGCGGCCCTTGTTTTCGCCGCCGGTGATCCGCCGCCGGATACCGTGCTCGACGAGCGCCACGCACAGCGCCGCATTTTCAAACTTGCCCAGCGTGCAGGCGTTCACGGCGAGGGTGCCGTCCTCTTTTTTGACCTGCCGCACGGACACCGCCACCTTGGCTGGCAGTTTCAGCGAGCGGTTGATTGCGTCGAATGCGTTGGCACGTTTGTGGCCCAGCGTCTGGAATTTGCCGTTCACGATCATCTGCGGCGTGTAGTACAGGCCGCTGAACCGCTTGTGCTCGTAGGCCCGTTGCCGGGCGGAGAATTGCCCGTCGCTGAAGCCGTCGGTCCAGCTTCCGCCGTCGAAATAATCGACGTGAAATGAGACGCAGAAAATGTTCAGCTGCTTGGCCAAGGCCATGCGCCGAATCTCCGCCGTGAGCCGCTCCGCCGGCGGGCAACTGGAGCACGATTCTGACGTGTAAAGTTCCACGAGCGCGAACTGGCTATTCTTGAGGTTGCGCTTGAGCAGCGGGATGTCGGCGGGCGCTTGGCCAAGCTTGTTTTTCGCCTCGTAGTCCGCGCCGTTGTCGAGCAGGAAGCGGCTCATCTCCGGCCGGCCCTGCGCGTAGGCGAAGTGCAGCGGCGTCCAGTCGGTCGGGGTTCGGGTGTTGACGTATCCCTCGGGCTGGATGGCCAAGTGCTGCCGGACGATTTCAATGCGCCCCTGCGCCGCAGCCTCGTGAATGGTCATCGTCGGGGTCGGCCCTTGGTAGCGGGGTGGTGGCAGTTCCACGGCTTCGACTGCGGATGGCTCGACGGTTACCACCGGGGCGTTCGTCGCTTGGCTTTCGACCTCTGCCTTGGCGGGAGGGCTCTCCGGCGACGGCTCCTCAACAGCACACCCCATCAACAGCACGGCGGCGATGGTTGTGGGCAGGAGTTGTGTCGTCATGTTTCTCAGCAGGAAGACAACAGCACAACCAGCCAACTGGCGCCCACGGTGTACAGCGTCACCGTGCTGCTGCCCCGGTGCCGGCTGCCCGAGGGCAGAATGTAGCGGTGAATGATCGCCGCAATGAACAGCCCAAGCACCGTTCCGACGACCGGCACAATTACAAACAACCAAACGATCCCCTGCACCAAGTCGAGCAGCATCGGTAACAGGCCAAGCAGCAGGCAGACCAACAAGACCGCCCCGATGATCCACAATGTCGATTTTTTCACCACCTCACTTATACCGCCCCCCTCCCCGTGAAGGAAACAGCGATGTCATCATCCGAAAACAGATGAAAATAATAGCTCCCCACGCCGAAAATGAATCAGGCCAGCCCGAGCAGTTCACGGGCCTCCCTG
>CAUZVJ010000213.1:0-4633 GCA_963583225.1 Verrucomicrobiia bacterium | reverse complement strand
TGGCTGAATTACCGGCAGTACTTGGCCTCGCTCGTCGGCATGCTTGACTCGCACGTGATCGATTTCGACGACGAATCCACCGTGATGATGGACTCGCGTTTCGACTCGCAGCTCCGCGAGTCGTTGGCCAAGGCGAGCGATCTCGAGGCCGGATTTTTGGCGGACTTGATTATCGGGATGCGTCGGCCGGACTGGCTTGATGAGTTTCGCGGCATGTTGGCCAAGGAGGATGAAATACTGAAACTGGCGGGGGTGCGTTATCTGGCCGAGTTCGGCGATGCGGCGGATCGCGAACGAATCCTCGACGCGGTGAAAAACGCCCCGCCACGGCTGCGCACGGAGGCGATCAACTGTCTCGGCGCGAATGCCGACGGGCAGGAGTTTCGCATCCTCGAGCCGTTTCTCGACGACGCCGATCCAGGGGTGCGCTGTGCCTGCGCGGCGGTGCTGCTGAACTCCGGCGAACTCTCCATCAACGTTCACGCCGGAAATCTTTTTTACGAGTTTCTGCATTCCGACGATCCGGCGAACCGGCGCTTGGCGGTGGTTTGCCTGTCGAAAATTCGCAACCTCGACACGACGCTGATCACCGCCGAGTTGCTCGACGACCCGTCCGACGACATCAAGCGCGACGCCATCCACTCGATCGACGGCGCCAAGCTCGAGTCCACTTTTTCGCGCTTGGCCGAGTTGATCACCGAGGAACCGCTGCGCCCGGCGATCTCGGCGTGCCTGCAGGGCATCGGCAAACCGGCGGCGGAATTGATCGGGCGGCATCTCGACGCGATCGAATACGGCGACGCGCCGGAGACGTTCCGGCTGCTGACGCAGTTGTTGATTGCGACAAACGAGAGCGGCAAGTCGGCGCGCATCGAACAGTTGATCGCGCAAGTCAGCAGCGAGACGGCCCGGGCGCAGTTGATGATGGATTTCTGCGCCACGCTGGGCGGCGCGAGCGGCGACAAGGAGTTGACGGCGTTTGCGCGGGAGCAGTTGGGCGAGTACGCGCGGCAGGCCGGGTTTTACCGGGAGCAATTGGCCATGCTGCCGGACGGCGGCCAAGCAGACGCGCTGCGCCTGGCTTGCGATCATCATTTTGAGTTGCGACTGCAGGTGCTGTTCAAAGTATTGCGGCTGTTCAATGGCTCGATCGATTACAAGAAACTTTTCCGCACGGCGGGTGGCAGTGAAAACGACCGGGCCAATGTCAGTGAAGTGCTTGAGGGCGTGCTTGGCCAAGCGGACGCCGATCGCATCATCGGCTTGGCCAAGCCGGAGCCAACCGGCGAGGCGGCCGGGCTGGAGCATTTCGTTGAGGTGTTTCGCGGGCACGACTCGCGCTGGGTGGTGGCCGGCTTGTTATGGATGGTGGGTGCCGACGGGTACGCCGCGCACGGTGATTTTGTGCGGGACAGTCTGCGGCACGGCGAGGCGGTCGTCCGCGAGACGGCGCTCGAGATTTTTCTGGCCAACGAGCCGGGCGAAGCGGCGGTGGCCGCGCAATGTGAACTTTCGGCCAAGGACGCCTGCGAGGCGGTCGTCCGCTTGGCCAAGCGCAAACTCAGCACTCTTTAAATCATGATCCTTGTTCAACGAATTCTGTTTCTGAAAAACGTGCCTCTGTTTAGCACCATGCCGCCGGACACGCTCGCGTGGGTGGCGGGGGCGGCCGAAGAAACCAGTTGTCCCTCCGGCGACACGATCTTCGAGAAGGGCAGCGAGGGCGACAGCATGTACGTGATCGCCGACGGGTCGGTGCGCATTCATGACCGTGACAAAACGCTGGCAAGCCTGTCGCAGGGGGCGTTTTTTGGTGAATTGAGCATCCTCGACGGCGAGACGCGTTCGGCCGCGGCCACGGCGGAAACGGATTGCCTTTTGCTGGTGATCCGGCAGGATTCGTTCCGCCGAATCCTCTCGAAACAGTTCGACGTGACGGAGAACCTGCTGAAGATCCTCGTCCGGCGGATTCGCGAACAATCAACCCCGTTGCAGCAAGAGAAAAATGAAAACTAACCCCGACGTGAAACCTGTTTTTCAATCCATCCTCGCGTGTGCCCTGGCCCTGGGCTTCAGCGTTCGCTTGGCCAGCGCGCAGGACGCCGACGCCGCGCCGGAGGCTGAAGCGACCGAGGAGTACGCCCCGTTGCCGGCCATCGGCTCGCCGGGCAGTGACTTGGATTTTCAGACATACCGGCTGAGCTACATGCAGGGCGACCGCGTGATTGCGCTGCTCAAGGCGCTGGGCTACGCGACGGTGGAATTCGCCGCCGCCGAGGGAGAGTCGGTCGGGGAGACGGTTTACACGGTGTTGCAGGAGTTTGACAGTTATCCACTGGTCATCAAGCTCATCGACGCCAACAAGACGAGCCTCATGGAGCCGTCTCTCGACGGCGGTGGCGGGGAAGCCAGCGGACTGGGGGGCACGTATCTGCACCAGCAGACCTCCGGCGCACCGGAGCATCGCTTGTTCATCGTGTACGAAAAGGCGTACCCGGAGCAAATGCACGCATTGATGCAGTTGCTGCGAAACGACATCGACGTGCCGGCGCGGCAGGTGGTGATCGAGGCGCTCGTGGTCGAGGTCGATACCGACAAGTTGGATGAGTTGGGTGTAAACTACGCGCTGCAGCGGGAGGAGTTCAACCTCACAGCCGATGTCAATCAGGCAGGGCTTTTGCCTTTCGTCGGGCAGTTTGACGACCACTGGAAAAATGACTGGAAAGGCTTTTCCGCCGGTCTGCGTGCGCTGACACAAACTGTTCACGCGGAGATTTTGTCCAACCCGTCGGTGCTGGTGCTCAACGGGCGGCAGGCACGGATTCAGGTCGGCCAACAGGTGCCCACCTCCACGGCGGTGGCCACGAATACCCATGTGCGATCCGGAGTGACTTACCTGCAGACGGGCATCGTGCTGAACATCCGCCCGCGGATCAGCGAGGACGGCTCGGAAGTCACCATGCAGATCGAGACCATCGTCAGTTCGGTCAATCCCACCAAGAGCGAACACAAGAGCGACAACAGCGTGCTGCTCGCGCCCGTGGTGGACAACCGGCAGGTGCAAACCTTCGTGCGTGTGGCCGACAACACCCCGTTCATCGTCGGCGGCCTGATCGCCAGCGACAAAAGCAACAGCAACTCCGGCGTGCCGTTCCTCTCCAAGATCCCGTACCTCGGCAACCTGTTCAAGCGGTCGAGCAAGAGAAACGACAAGCGCGAAGTCATCGTCGTGCTGACACCGCACGTCATTGACACCGGCGAGAAATCGTTCAGCTACGTCATCCCCAAAGACTCGGAGACGTTCGACTCGTTCGACCACATCCTGTTCCGCAACGCCTACCGCATCCGCGATGACGATGTTTTTGACCTGACCTTTGCCACGCAGAGCAACTATTTCAAAAGCATCCTCGGTGAACTGAAAACGTTCCACGACGCGCACTTTGAGATATTCGAGAAAGAACCGGTCTTCGGCTATCTGCGGGACAAGGTGCCCGGCGAGGAAGTGATCGTGCGGCGCATGATTTGGGAGATCGTGCACAAGGCCAAGTACCACCGCTACATCGACGACGACCAAATCCTGGTGTTCGAGGCCAACGAAGGCGCCGAGTTTGGCAACAAGTTCAAGACTCTCTTCCTCGGCAAACTGCTGCGCGACCTCAACAGCGCCGACGAAAACGCGTTGGTGCTCGACTACGCCGACCACAAAGCCAAGACCACCGGGCCGTTCGAGCACCCTCGCGCACTCATCAGCCACACCAACATCGCCAACCCGGCCAACTACGTCGAGCAGATCAGCGTGCTTAACTCCGACGACCTCGAGCGCAACACCGTCCTGCTCTCCAACGCAGTCGCCCCGCCGGGCGTGCGGGGTGCCACCGCACTAGAAGTGCTCAAGGGCGTGCTGGTGCTCAAGCGCATCCTCGCGCTCAACCACTCCATGCCGGTGACCATCCAGGAATTCCGCGTGGGCCGGCAGATCATCTTCCCCACCGAACAGGAACTGCGCGACAAATACCACATCATCGACTACGACGTCGCCCGGTTCTTCTACCAGGTCATCAACTACTATCCTGAGTTCGAGAGAGCCTTCAACCGCGACAGCGATGCCATCCTTGAGCGCATCAAGGAGCTCAGCAACGATAACGCCCAATAGGCAACCCGCTCGACCACAAGCAATAGCGAATTGAGCTTGGCCAAGCGGTATCGGCCTGGCCAAAAAAAAAATGTTGAATTGCACAAAAAAAATTGACCGACAGCGAAAATCGAATCAGGTTCTCCCGAAAGCAGCTTATGGCTCACCGATGAAACCGTCCTTGGGCAAAGTGTCTTTTTTTAGTCCTGAAATAAAATGAACAAATACATCATAACCACCGTATTGGGATTGTGCTTGGCCGCATCCGGCTTCGCGCAATCAGAGAAGGGTGCACCTAGGCCTAAGGGTAAGGCCCAGGCACAGCAGTCGCCCAGGGGCAAGGCCCAGGCACAGCAGTCGCCCAGGGGCAAGGCCCTAGCATTACCCCAGCCCAAGGCAAGTCAGCCACCCAGAGGTAAGGGCAAGGCACAGCAGCCACCCAGAGGTAAGGGCAAGGCACAGCAGCCACCCAGAGGTAAGGGCAAGGCACAGCAGCCACCC
>CAUZVJ010000212.1:0-4652 GCA_963583225.1 Verrucomicrobiia bacterium | reverse complement strand
AGGAACGCCACGAGGCTGCCGGCATTGACGAAGGCGCTCTCGAACGTGAGATAGCGGCCGCGGATGTCCTCCGGGATCAGCCCGCGAATCCACGGATACCAGGCGCAACTGGCGATGCCGCGAACCATGTTGAAGGCGAACAACAGCACGAGCACCAGCGCGAGCTGGCTCTGCTGGTTGATCACGCCATCCATCAACGGCACGAACACCAGCCCGAACACAAAAATCAGCCGCAGCGACCAGCCGATGGTGATGAACAGCTTGTAACCCCAGCGCCCGACATGCGCGGCGGCCGGGATTTGAAAGATGACCATCAGCGACGTCATCCCGGCGATGAGTCCCATGATGGTGGCGCTGGCCCCGAGGCTCTCCGCGTACAGGAAGATCGGGCTGTCCATGATGATCTGGCACGACAGGAAATTGAGGAAGAAAAACCAGAACAGGCTTTGGATGCCCTCGGGGAATTGCGGCTTGGCAGCGTGGTCGCTCAAGGCCGGTGAGTGGGCCACAGTTGATGGCCGGGGGTCAAGCGGGTGCTCAGAAACCCCGCCGCGACTTGTTGGCGCTGGTGCCCGGCTTTTGGTTGAGCAGCCCGTTGCGAACGGCCGGCTGCTGTCGATCCCTCGACTGGAAAAGCAGCGGCAACTCCCGCCGCGCAGCCAACGGGGGCGCGGCATAGCCCGATGAAAATGGATTGTTCGCCGACGCCGGTGCGGCCAGGCCCGGCGGCAACTTGAGACCGGACGTCATCCCGCCCACTCCAACCCCGGTCACCGGTGTGGACGGCTTCGGGGCCAAGCCGCGGCTGAAGCTCATCGGGTCGAGACCAAGCGCACCCTTGCCCGAAGCACCCGGCTTGGTGTTGAAAAAGTTTTTGTTGCCATAAAAGTTCGCCCCGCTTTTTTTCTGTTGTTGGAAAAACCCTCCCCGGCTTGCGGTTCCCGCTTGGCCAAGCGCTTGGCCCGCCCCCGGACGACCGCCCTTCAGGCCCGCCCGGTTGGCCAAGGTCTTGAACGGATCCGTCGACTTGGTGCTCTTACGTGAAAACGGCGAAAAATCGGCAAGCGTCGTCTTGGCGGCAAACGGCGAACGGACAAGAAACAGCGACGACTCCTTTTTCCTGCCGTCCTCCTTGAGCCCGTCCGGACTCAACTCGAACTCTGACTCAGTCAGGGCATCCTCCTCTTCCTCGCCCGGCAGTCGGTCCGGGCTGCCGCGCTGACGGGATTTTTTGCGGGGCCGTTTCTCCTTCTCGTCCGTGTGAAGAAAACTCCCGATCACTCCGCGGGACTTGAAGAAGGGGTTTTGCCGGCTGCCGTCCTCGCCGCCAAACAGGTCATTTTCCCTCGACCACTCCGCCCCGGCATCACCGGTTTCGTCATCCCCACCCAAGTCCTGAAACATCCAGTTTTTCTTTTGATCGAACAGCTCGAGTAATTTCCTGGACGTTGCCCGATCCATCGACGCGGCGCTGCCGGGGTAAAGGGCGGTGCCGACTTCGCTCAACGACTTGGCCCTGTTAAGACTGCTCCGACCGACCCCGGAACGGATGTCCTTGGCGCGGCTCTTGAACGCGGCGCTGCCCTTCGACGAGTAAAACCGGGCTTTTTCAGCCAAAACCGTCGGGGCACAGAACCATCCGGCCAGCAGGAATGCTGACAGGACGACGGCAGTTTTGGCGTTGGTTTTCAATGCTGAACCGGGACTGGGCGGCAGGACACCCGCGATTGTGACAGGCAGCGGCGGGCGATTGTTCAATTTTCCCCCGCCGACCCGGACAGGATGCTGATCGGATTGGTGAACAACAGCGAGTTGGGCACTAGGATTTTCTCCCCGTCCCGCTCCAGCCGGGTGTAGCGCAGGTCGATGGTGCTCACCCGTCCCTCGAACGACTTGACCTTGATCGTGTCGCCAACGTCGAACGGCCGGTGGATCAAAATCAGCACGCCGGACAGCAGGTTGCTGATCGAATCTTTCAGCGCAAAGCCCAGAGCGAAACCGGTGAGTCCCAAGCTGGCCACGATCGCCGAGACATCAATTCCCAGCGTGCCCAACGCCGTGACAAAACCGATCACCAACAGCACGACATTCGCCGAGCGCGCCAGCAGATTGATCACGCTCGAGTCGATACTCGCCGCCGCGCCGGCTTTGCGAACCACCTTGCGGGCCACGATGGCCAGCAGCCAAAAGACAAACAGAAAGAATCAGCAGCGCAGAGCCGATCCTCGGCAGCCACTCCGCCGCCTGCTTCTGCAGGGTTTCAGTCCAATACTCGTTCACAGGCAGAAAAGATGTGCGAGTTGCCCCCCGCACGCAAGCCCCACTTGACAAGTCGCCGCGCTTGGGCAGCATCCGCGCGTGCACTTCACTGCCTCACCTCGGCGCAAATCTTTTATTTCCGTGCTGGCGCTTGGCTGTTTGCTGACTGCGCTTGTCCAAGCGGCCCCTCCGGCGACGACTGCGGTGAAGGCCATCGCCGATCAAGTCGAGGAGGACTGGGCGGACGGGCGCTGGAACCAGACCGACGTCGGGCCGTTCATGAGTGGCTCCATTCTCACGCCGCACGGGCGCACGCTCAAGGGCATCGCCATCAAACTTGGCGACAAGTCGCAGGCGGCGGTTTGTTTCAACACAGAGCTGCTCGGCTACAGCGCGGCGTGGGCGGGCGGATTTCTTGAATTCGATGCAAACCGGTACGGCCTGCTCCGCGGCCCCAAGCCGAAAGGGCGCACGCTGTTCGCCAACGGAGTCACGCCGGGCTGGGTGCACGAAGGCAACCTGGACGACCCGCGGCCGCGCAAACTTGGGCCGCTCCCCCGCGACCGGGCCAAGTATCGCGGCCTGTACCGGCACGGCAATCGCGTGGTGCTCAGTTACACCGTCGGCGAAACCGGGGTGCTCGATGAGCCGTGGGCCGGCGACGCCGATGGTCGGCTGTTCCTCACCCGCACGCTCGAGTTTGGCCAAGCGAGCAAGCCGCTGACCGCCGTGATCGCCGCCAAGCGCGGTGCGAAGGCGGTGCTGCAAAAAATCGGCGACTTGGCTGTGGCCCGTTTATCAGTCGGCGACGACACGCTTTGGATTGCCGCGATTGGCCAGGGCGTCGGCTTGGCAGTGAAAAACAACCGGGTGCTGCTAACCGTGCAACCCGGCGCAGCCAAGCGCTTGGCCAAGGTGTTCATCTTGCAGGCGCCGCTTGACCGGGCGGAGTCCGTCGCCGCGCTGGCCAAGGCGAACGCCGTCATCGAGCCACCGTCGCGACTGTGCACGGGTGGCCCCGGACTGTGGCCGGCGCTGGCCACTCGGGGCGTCGTCGGCAAGCCGCGCGGCGCGTTCGCCATCGACACGATCCGGCTGCCGTTCGACAACCCGTGGAACGCGCTGCTGTTCACGGCCGGCCACGATTTTTTGCTGGACGGCTCGGCGCTGGTTTGCACCGTGCACGGCGACGTGTGGCGACTGACGGGCATCGACTCGACGCTTGAAAAAGTGACGTGGCGCCGCTTCGCCACCGGCTTGTTTCAGGCGCTTGGCCTGAAGGTGCGTGACGGCAAAGCTTACGTTCTCGGTCGCGACCAAATCACACGGCTGCACGACTTGAACGGTAACGGCGAAGCTGACTTTTACGAAAATTTCAACAACGACTGCCTCGTGGCGGGCGGCGGGCATTCGTACGCGACGAGTCTCGAGACCGACTCGCACGGCAATTTTTATTTCAGCAAATGCGGCGAGAACACGGCGCACGGCGGGACGCTGATTCGCGTCAGCGCCGACGGCGGAAAACTCGATGTGTTCGCGACCGGCTTCCGCAATCCGAACGGGCTGGGCATCGGCCCCGGCGACGTGATCACGGTCGGCGACCAGCAGGGCACGTGGGTGCCGGAGACGCGCGTGGACGTGATTCGCGAAGGCGGTTTTTACGGCTTCATGCCGATGCACCATCGCGCCGACGCGCCGACGGCGTACGATGCGCCGTTCGCGTTTGTGCCGCGTGTACTCGATAACTCCGCCGGTGGCCAGGCGTGGGTGCCGGGCGGGCATTGGGGCGCGCTTGGCGGGCGGATGATTCACCTGTCGTACGGCCGCTGCACCGCACTCGTGGCACTGGCGGACGAGTCGCATCCCATGCGCCAAGGCGCGATGCTTGAGTTGCCGGGGCGTTATCTTTCGGGGGTGATGCGCGGCCGGTTCAATCCGCACGACGGCCACTTTTACGTGAGCGGCCTGCGCGGCTGGCAGACGGCGGCGGTGCACGACGGCTGTTTTCAGCGGCTGCGATTTGTCGGCAAAACCCTCCGGCAGCCGACCCGTTACGCCACGCGAGCGGGCGAACTGGAGTTGGGCTTCGACGTGAAGCTCGACCGCAAACTGGCGGAGGATCCGCAGAGCTACAGCCTCGAGCAGTGGAACTATCTCTGGAGCAGCCAGTACGGCTCGAAGGACTGGTCGATTCGTGACCCGGGGAAAAACGGCCGCGATGCGGTAACCATCCGAACGGCGACGTTGCAGACGGACGGCAAAACGGTAGTGTTGCGGGTGTCCGGCTTGGCCAAGGCGATGCAGTTCCAACTGAAGTACGACATGGACGATATCGGTGGCGAGCTTGTCCGAGGCACGATGGCCGGCACGATCAACGAGTTATGACCGACGAA
>CAUZVJ010000211.1:0-4702 GCA_963583225.1 Verrucomicrobiia bacterium | reverse complement strand
TACAGCTCGACCGCTTCCTTGAGGTTGACCACGGCAGCTTCGCACGTGTCGCCAAAGCTGGAGACATCCACATTGATGCATTGTGCCACGAAGAATTCCTCCTCGCGATAGACCACATATGACATCGGTTTCACGGGGAGAATTTAGCACCGTTTTTGAGGCGAACGCAACACTGCGGCGTTTGTTGGCAAAACGCCTTCCCCCTAGGCTGTGGTCAACTGCCTTTCGACAGGGCATGGCGGGTTAGGTTTTGGCGAGGATTGATTTCGTCATCTCGGCACCGGCGACGAAACTCAGGCTGCCCATGTTGACCATCTGATAAATGTTGATCTGGAAATCGGGGCAGGTGCTGATGAGGCAGTAGGCGTCGGTGGGTGACAGGCCGTACTCGTCGATCATCCATTCCATGAGATGTTGTGTCGCCGTGTCCACGGCCAACTCAAGCGGGCGTGCGGCGTGTACCGCGACGATGCTGTCCGGCTTTTCGATGCGCATGAACGGCAGGCGCTTTTGTTTCACCAACTCAAGCCGCACGCGGATGGTGGCGCAGGTCTCGGCAGCGGTGCCGGTGTACTCGGTGTCGCCCTGGCTGGCGTGCACGTCGCCGAGATAAAAGAGAGCGCCGTCGTGAAAGACCGGGAGTTGTATCCGGTTGCCGACGGCCACGTCACGGATGTCAAGGTTGCCGCCCCACATGCCCTGACCGTCGATGCTGGTGGCGACTTCGCGGTCTGGCGCGACACCGATTGTCCCAATGAACGGCGTGATGGGCCAGGTGATCCTGTCGTTAAACTGCATCGTGCCGTCGCGCATTGTGCCGCTTGGCCCCGGTGTGTGTTGGATGATCTTCGTGGTGTATTCGCCGGACAACTCCGGCCAACGGGTGGACTCGCCGAGCGGCCCGCGCTTGGGGCCGGTAACGATCCACGAATAGTCGGCGACCTCAATGTCCTCGATCACTGTCACCAACACGTCACCGCGTTCGGCATCCTCGACGAAGACTGGCCCGCCGATCGGGTTGGCCAAGGGCGGGTGACGGTCGAAGCCGGGGCGGTTGGCCGGGATGGCCTTGTCATCGGGCGACTTGAAAAAACCGGAACTGGCGTCCCACGTCTCGATCTCGAACGACTCGCCCGGCTGGACGCGCAGGAGCGGTTCGTCCCGCCAATCAAAGGCGAATTTGCGAGCTTGGTCCCGTGTGATGCGTTGCATGGTAAAAGGTCTTGCGCTTGGCCAAGCGCGAGTTTGCTTCAACTCGGGTCAAATTCCCATTTCAGTTTTCGACTCGCCGAACTTGGCAATCGCAAATTCCAAATCTTCCTTTGTGTGCGCGGCGGAAATTTGCGTGCGAATTCTTGCCTTGCCTTTCGGCACGACGGGGAAGGAAAAGCCGATGACGTAAATGCCTTTGTCGAGCAAGGCATCGGCGAACCGGCTGGCGAGCGCGGCGTCGCCGAGCATGATGGGTGTGATGGGGTGCGTGCCCTCGAGGATTTCAAATCCGCTGCCGGCCATTTGGTCGCGGAAAAATTTTGTGTTGGCCTCGAGACGGTCGCGCAGTTCGGTGGAGGCGTTGAGCAAATCGATGGCCTTGATGGACGCGGCGACGATGCTCGGGGCGACGGTGTTGGAAAACAGGTACGGGCGCGAGCGTTGGCGGAGGTACTCGACGATTTCCGCGCGGCCGCTGGTGTATCCGCCGCTGGCGCCGCCGAGCGCTTTGCCGAGCGTGCCGGTGAGAATGTCGATGCGGTCCATCACGTCGTGATGCTCGTGCGTGCCGCGGCCGCGCGCGCCCATGAAGCCGACGGCGTGGGAGTCGTCGACCATGACCAGCGCGCCGTGTTCGTCGGCGAGATCGCAAATGGCGGGGAGGTTGGCGAGGTAGCCGTCCATCGAAAACACGCCGTCGGTGACAATCAAAATGCGGTGCGAACCCTTGGCCTCGGCGAGTTGCGCGGCGAGGTCGGCCATGTCGTTGTTTTTGTAGCGGAAGCGCTTGGCCTTGCAGAGGCGCACGCCATCAATAATGGAAGCGTGATTGAGTTCGTCGGAAATGACCGCGTCATTGGGGCCTAGCAGCGTCTCGAACAACCCGCCGTTGGCGTCAAAACAGGACGTGTAAAGAATGGTGTCCTCCGTGCCGAGAAAATCGGTGAGCTTGGCCTCGAGTTCTTTGTGGATTTTCTGCGTGCCGCAAATGAAGCGCACGCTAGCCAAGCCGTAGCCCCATTCGTCGAGCGCATCGCGCGCGGCAGCGATGATCTCGGGATGGCTCGCGAGGCCGAGGTAATTATTCGCGCACATGTTCAGCACCGGCTCGTCACGGCCGACACCGACGCGCGCGGCCTGCGGCGTATCGATGACGCGCTCGCCTTTGTACAAACCGGCGGCGCGGATTTCGTCCAGCTCGGCTTGCAGTTCGGTTTTTAAGTTGCCGTACATTCTACCATTCCAAAATCACCTTGCCGCTTTCGCCGCTGAGGGCGGTGGCGAAGCCTTTTTCAAACTCATCAAACGCATATCGGTGCGTGATGACCGGCGCGATGTCGAGGCCGCCCTCAAGCATCACGGTCATTTTGTACCACGTCTCGTACATTTCGCGCCCGTAGATGCCCTTGATGGTGAGCATGTTAAACACGACCGTGTTCCAGTCGATGGCCATCTCTTTTTCGGGGATGCCAAGCATGGCGATCTTGCCGCCGTGGCACATGTTGGCGAGCATGTCATTGAACGCGCTTGGGTTGCCGCTCATCTCGAGGCCGACGTCGAAGCCCTCGTCCATGCCGAGTTCCTTCTGCACGTCGACAAGTTTTTCGCTGGCGACATTCACGGCGCGAGTGACGCCCATGCGCTTGGCCAAGCCGAGCCGGTAGTCGTTCACGTCGGTGATCACCACGTGCCGCGCCCCGGCGTGCCGCGCGATGGCGGCGCTCATAATCCCGATCGGCCCCGCGCCGGTGACGAGCACATCCTCGCCCAGCACCGGGAAACTCAGCGTCGAGTGCGTGGCGTTGCCGAACGGGTCGAAGATTGACGCCACGTCAAGGTCGATGCCCGGCTTGTGCACCCACACGTTGGTTTGCGGCAGTGAGATGTATTCGGCAAACGCCCCCGGACGCGTGATGCCGATGCTGGCGGTGTCGTTGCACAAATGTCGCCGGCCAGCCATGCAGTTGCGGCAATGCCCGCACACGACATGACCCTCGCCGCTGACCAGTTCGCCGACGGAAAAATCCCGCACGTCGCTGCCGACCTCAACGATTTCGCCGACGAACTCATGCCCGACCACGAGCGGAACCGGCACGGTTTTGCTGGCCCAGTCGTCCCATTTGTAAATATGCAGATCCGTCCCACAGATGCCGGTGCGATCCACTTTGATGAGCACATCACGCGGGCCAGCGGCAGGCTGCGGCACGTCCTCGAGCCAAAGCCCTTCTCCAGATTGTTTTTTAACGAGTGCCTTCATCTTTCAGAAAAAAGATTTCTATTTAATGGACACAGTGACTCTGAGTTAAAAGCCAAAAGTGAAAATTCGCTAAGCGCGGGGGTTGATTCGGCGGTGCACGCCGCTAAAGTTCGCCGAGCCTAGTTGCGTTATGATTCGACTTTTCATTTCAGCCGCCATTCTACCTGTCGCACTCACAGCCGCGCCCGGGCCGCTTTCGCCGGCGGAGTCGCTCGAGGCGTTTCAAGTCGAACTAGGCGTGCGCGTGGAGCTTGTCGCCGTCGAGCCGCTCGTGCGCGATCCCGTGGCGCTGTGCTTCGGTGATGCTGGCCGGATGTTCGTCGTCGAGGGGCGCAGCTATCCGCAACTCGGCGAGAGCCCGCTCACTCTGGGCACGGTGGCGCTGCTCGAGGATGCCGACGGCGACGGGCGGTTTGAAAAACGCACCACCTTCGCCGACGGCTTCATATTTCCCAACGGCATCCTGCCGTGGGACGGGGGAGTGTTCCTGACCTGCGCGCCGGACATCTGGTTTCTCAAAGACACCACCGGCGACGGACGCGCCGACGTGCGGCAAATTGTCCTGACCGGTTTCGGCACGCAGAGCAGCAGTGAGCAACTCCGCGTGGCCAGCCCCACGATGGGGCCGGACGGCTGGGTGTACATCACCAGCGGCCTCACCGACGCGAAGGTTACCAGCCCGCTGCACCCAAGCCGCGCCGCCGTGACGGCCAAGCGGCAGGACGGACGGTTTCATCCGGAGACATTTGTGTACGAACCTCTCGCCGGCGTCGGGCAATTTGGCCAATGCTTCGATGCGCTTGGCCACCGATTCGTCTCGAGCAATCGCAACCCGCTGATGCACGTCGTCCTCTCGCCGGGCGTCCTGAAGCGCAACCCGCATTTTGCGTTTACGGACACGGTCGAAAACGTCGTGCCGGTCGCCGCGAAAGTTTACCCAATCAGCCCCGACACCACGGCGGCCACTTACATCCCGAGCCTCATCAACCAGCAACATTCCGGCACGTACACGAGCGCCAGCGGCATCTGCATTCGCGGCGACAGTGCGTTCATTTGCGAACCGGCGCAAAACCTCGTGCAGCGCCAACGGCTTGTGCCAAGCGGGGTGACGTTCCGCGCGGAACACCCCACGCCGGGGCACGATTTTCTCGCGTCGCCGGATCAGTGGTTTCGGCCCGTGCATGCCACCGTCGGCCCCGATGGTGCGCTGTACATTTGCGATATGGTTCGCCA
>CAUZVJ010000210.1:0-4769 GCA_963583225.1 Verrucomicrobiia bacterium | reverse complement strand
ATCGACGCCTCGCTACAGCCGCTGTACCTGCCGGGGACGGTGTTCATCGTCGTGTCGCTGATTGCCGTCGTGCTGCACCGCATGAACGGCGTGGGCGTGAGTGCGGCTTGGGGTGAGTCGCTCAAGACGACGGCCAAGGCGTCGGTCGCGCTGGTGTTCACCGTGCCGATGGTGCAGGTGTTTTTGAACACCGACGGCGGCTTGGCCGGCTACGAAAAAATGCCGATCGCCCTGGCCAACGGCGTGGCGGCGCTGGCGGGCGAGGCGTATCCGCTGCTGGCCCCGACGCTCGGCGGCTTCGGCGCGTTTGTGGCTGGCAGCAACACGATCAGCAATATGATGTTCTCGCTGTTCCAGTTTAATGTCGGCGTGAAGATCGGCGTTGACGCGACGTGGATGGTGGCGTTGCAGGCGGTCGGCGGCGCGGCGGGAAATGTCATCTGCGTGCACAACGTCGTCACCGCCTCGGCGGTGGTCGGCCTGACCGGCAGGGAGGGGGACGTCATCCGCAAGACGCTGCTGGTGTTCGTTTACTACGCCTTGGCCGCCGGGGTGATCGGCTTCGTGTTCCTCAAGCTTGGCCTGCTGCCTCCGGGCGGTTGACCGGTTCTCGGTGCGCGGTTTCCGATTGATGCGCTTGCCCAAACGGGGGGCTTGATTTTGTGGCGGGGTGCAGGCAGGTTTTTCCGCGAGGCTGATTGTTTGATTCACTTAGGCGATTGCCGAGGTTTTCATGATATTTTTGCGGAAAGTTTTTTTGGTTTTCCCGGTGCTGGCTGGGGGGTTGGCGCTTGGCCAGGCGCGGGCGGACGCGCCGGGGGAGGTTCGGTTTGGGGTGCATGTGCGGCCGATTTTGTCGCATAACTGCATGCAGTGCCACGGGCCGGACGAGAATCATCGCAAGGCCAAGCTGCGACTCGACGTCGAGAGCGGTCTCTTCGGCGGCTCCGGCGACGAGCGGATCGTCGTGCCCGGCAAACCGGCCGAGAGCTTGTTGTACCAAAAAATCACCGCGCACGATCCGGATGACCGCATGCCGCCGGAGGAGTCCAAGAAAAAATTGTCGGCGGACGAGATTGCCACGATCAAGCGCTGGATCGAGCAGGGCGCGGAGTGGGAGGGGCACTGGGCTTTTGTCGCTCCCAAGCGTCCGGGCTTGCCCAAGGTGCAGCGCCGCGCCTGGCCAAGGAGTCCGATCGATTTTTTCACACTCGCCCGGATGGAGGCCAACGGGCTAGAGCCTTCGCGGGAAGCAGATCGCCGGACACTCATCCGGCGGGTGTGCCTTGACCTGACCGGGTTGCCGCCGTCGCCGTCGGCGGTCGAGCGGTTCGTCAATGACACCGACCCGAACGCGTACGAGAAGCTCATCGACTCGCTGTTGGCGAGCGAGCGTTACGGTGAACGGATGACGCTCGCGTGGATGGACGCCGCGCGGTACGGCGACTCGAGCGTGTTTCACGATGACGGCGTGCGCTTCATGTGGCCGTGGCGCGACTGGGTGATCCGGGCGTACAACGACAACAAGCGGTTCGACGAGTTCACGGTGGAGCAGTTGGCCGGCGATCAGTTTGAGAATGCGACGCTCGACGACAAGGTGGCGTCCGGCTTTAACCGCAACCACGGCACGACTGACGAGGGCGGCTTGATCGAGGAGGAATACCGCGTCGAGTACAACGTCGATCGCGTCAAGACGACCTCGAATGTCTGGCTGGGTTTGGCGATGGAATGCGCCCAGTGCCACGACCACAAATACGACCCGATTTCGCAAAAGGAATACTACCAGTTTTACGCCTACTTCAACATCAACTCCGACGCCGGTAAGCAGACGCGCAACGGCAACTCGGCCCCGATGGTGAAGGTGCCGAGCATGGCCGAGAGTGCGGAGTTGCAGCAACGTCGCGACAAGGTGACTGCGATGAAAAGCGAGCGGGCCAAGGCCAAGCCAAGCGCGAAGGAAATGGACGAATGGATTGCGGACCACCGCGTTAGCGAACTGCCCAATCCGCCGAAGCTTGGCGGGTGGCATTTCCTCGGCAGTTTCACCGGCAAAAACAAGGAAGCCGCTTTCAAAAAGGACTGGGGCCCGGAGAAAAAAGTGGACTTGGCCAAGGAGCACGACGGCAAAAAATGGGAGCCGCGCAAGTACGAGGACGGCAAGGTGCACACGCCGGCCATTCCCAGCAACAGCGCGGCTTATCTTTATCGAACCGTCATGTCGGTCAAGGCGCAGGAGGTGATGGTGTCGCTCGGCAGCGACGATGCGATTAAGGTGTTTCTCAACGGCAAACAGGTGTTTGCCAACAACGTCTCCCGGGGCCCGGCACCGGATCAGGACAAGGCCAAGCTCGTGTTGGCCGAGGGCGAGAACCACTTGCTGCTCAAGATCGTCAACGCCGGCGGCCCGGCCGGTTTTTATTTCAAGCTCGGCGGTTCCGCGTTGCCGGAAAATATTTTGGCACTGCTGGCGGAGGACGTGTTGAGTGCCAAGCACGTCAGCCAGTTGTGCGATTATTACGAGAAGTCACAGTGGCCGCTTGGCCGCGAACTCAATAGCAAGGTCAAAACCGCCGAGAAGGCGGTTGCCGATTACGACAAATCGATTGTCACCGTGATGACGATGGGCGACTTGGCCAAGCCGCGCAAAACTTACGTGCTCGTGCGCGGCCATTACGGCTCGCCGAAGAAGGACGAGGAAATTTTCCCGGGCGTGCCCGCCGCGCTGCCGCCGATGCCGGAAGATGCTTCGGCGAAACGACTCGGCTTGGCCAAGTGGATCGCCGATGACGATCACCCGCTCACGGCCCGCGTGGCGGTGAACCGTTACTGGTCGATGATCTTCGGCGCGGGGCTGGTGACGACGGTGATGGATTTTGGCACGCGCGGCGCGTTGCCGAGCCACCCGGGTCTGCTCGACTGGCTGGCGCGCGACTTTGCAGACAGCGGCTGGAACGTGAAGCGCGTGTTCAAGCAAATCCTCCTGTCGGCGACGTACCGGCAGCAGTCCGCCGCCACGGCGGAACAACTCAGGCGCGACCCGGAAAATGTGTTTCTCTCGCATGCGCCGAGGCTGCGGTTGCAGGGCGAGTTCATCCGCGACAGCGCGCTCGCGGTGAGCGGCGTGCTCAACGGCAAAGTCGGCGGACCGAGCGTCAAGCCGTACCAGCCGCCGCGAATCTGGAACGAGGTCGCGCTCAACGGCGGCCTGTTTTACAAGCCGGACAACGGCGCAAAACTGTACCGCCGCTCGATGTACACTTACTGGAAGCGCTCCGCGCCGATGCCCAGCATGATGGCGTTCGACGCGCCGACGCGCGAAAAATGCGTTGTCCAGCGGCCGCGCACCAACACGCCGATGCAGGCGCTGGTGACGATGAACGACGTGCAGTTCGTCGAGGCGGCTCGGGTGTTCGCGCAGCGCGTGCTTCAGCAGGGCGGGGCGGACTTCGACTCGCAACTCGACTACGCGTTCTTGCTCACCACCGCGCGACCGGCGGACGAGTTGCGCCACCGCGTGTTCCGTAATTTGTACGACAGCCAGCTTGCGGCATTCAGCGCCGACGCCAAGCGCGCCGGGGATTTGTTGGCGTTTGGCGAAACCAAGCGCGACGAGTCGCTCGACTTGGCCAAGCACGCCGCGTGGACCACCGTGGCCAGCGCCATTCTCAATCTCGACGAAGTCATCACCAAGGAGTGAACCATGATTCCATTACTCAATTCTGATCATCTGCTCGACCGGCGGAAATTCCTGAACCTCGGCGCACGCGGCATGGGTGCGCTTGGCCTCGCGTCACTCGCCCAACCGGGCCTGCTCAACGCCGCCGGACGCCACGGTGGCGCGCTGGGTGACCCGCATTTCATGCCCAAAGCCAAGCGGGTGATTTACCTGTTTTTCTCCGGTGGCCCGTCGCACATCGACATGTACGACTACAAACCGGGCATCCGCAAAGTCCACGGCATTGAGCTGCCGGACTCCATCCGCCAGGGCCAGCGCATCACCGGCATGACCTCCGGGCAGAAATCGTTCCCGTGCGTCGCGCCGATGTTTGAGTTCAAACAGCACGGGCAGAGCGGCGCGTATTACAGCGAAATTTTGCCGCACATCGCCTCGCTCGCCGACGAGATGACACTCATCCGCAGCGTCAACACCGAGGCGATCAACCACGACCCGGCGATCACTTACATCAACACCGGCACACAGCAGCTTGGCCACCCGAGCATGGGCGCTTGGCTCAACTACGGCCTCGGCAGCCCAAGCGATAATTTGCCCGGCTACATCGTGATGATTTCCAAGGGGCGCGGCGGCAGCCAGGCACTCTACTCGCGGCTGTGGGGCAGCGGCTTCCTGCCGTCGAGACACCAGGGCGTCAAGTTCCGCAGCTCCGGCGAGCCGGTGCTGTTCCTCAACAACCCGCCGGGCATCAATCGCGATTCGCGCCGGGCGATCCTCGACAGCATCAAGGCCGTGAACGAGGCCAAGTTCGCCGAGACGCGTGACGCGGAAATCCAGGCGCGCATTGCCCAGTACGAAATGGCATTTCGCATGCAGGCCAGCGTGCCGGAGTTGACCGATCTCAAGTCCGAGCCGGAACACGTCTTCGACCTGTACGGCAAGGATTCCAAGAAGCCGGGCAAGTACGCGTACAACTGCATCCTCGCGCGGCGCATGCTCGAGAGCGGCGTGCCGTTTGTGCAGTTGTTCCACCGCGGCTGGGATCAACACGGCAACTGCCCGCGCGATGTGCGTTACCAATGCGAGGATGTCGATC
>CAUZVJ010000209.1:0-4774 GCA_963583225.1 Verrucomicrobiia bacterium | reverse complement strand
TCAGGGAGAAGGTGGCCGAAGGCCGGATGAGGGTGAACGGCCAGATGTTTTTTGTGAAAGTCACTGTTTGATTGCGATATTAATAACGAATCAACGAACGTACAGCGTCCCGCCATCGACGGGGAAGGGGGCACCGGTGATGAACGACGCCTCGTCGCTGCAGAGGAACACCGCCATCGCGCCGACTTCCGCCGGCGTGCCCATGCGGCCGATCGGCTGATACTCGGAAAGTTTTTTGAACATCTCCGCTTGGTTGTCGGGATAATTCTTCGCGATGAAGCCATCGACGAACGGCGTGTGGATGCGGCCCGGCAAAATCGCGTTGCAACGGATGTTGTCGTGCAAATGATCCTTGGCCACCGAGTAGGTCATCGCGAGCACGCCGCCCTTGCTCGTGCTGTAGGCCAACCGGTCGTTGATGGCCATCGTTGCGACCGTCGAGGCGATGTTGACGATTGCTCCGCCGCCGCTTTTGAGCATCAGTTTGACGCCGCCTTTGAGGCAGTTGAACACGCCCTTCAGGTTCACGCTCATCACGCGGTCAAAATCCGCCTCGCTGGTGTCTGTGATGTTGCCGACGTGCGCGATGCCGGCGTTGTTGACGAGGCAATCCAATCCGCCTCGGTCGGTGCCCAGTCGGTCAAAGATTTCCTGCACTTGGCCGTGATTTGAAACATCGCAAGCGCTTGCCTCCGCTTGGCCACCAGCAGAGCGGATCTGCCCGACCGTCTCTCCGGCGGCGTCATCGTTAATCTCGAGCACATCGACAAACGCCCCCTGCTTGGCCAAGGCGAGAGCGATCGCTTGGCCAATCCCCGAACCGGCACCCGTCACCACAGCAGTTTTTCCCGAAAGTCCGAACATGCGCCGCAATGTCCCCGACACGCCGCCGGTTGGCAAGTTCCAACCCATTGGCCAAGGTCTTTGCTGGCAAAGTCGGGGCAATGGTTTACGCTTGGTCAAGCGCATGAGTGATTCTGAAAAAACAGCCAAGCGGCTTCGCAGTGAGGAGTGGTTTAATAATCCGGCGCACCCGGACGGCACGGTTATTTATATTGAGCGGTTCCTGAATTACGGCATCACACCGGAGGAGTTGCGCGCGGGCAAACCGATCATTGGCATCGCGCAGGTTGGCAGCGACATCACGCCTTGCAACCGTGGGCACATCGAGACGGTCGAGCGCGTCAAGGCTGGCATCCGCGATTCCGGCGGTATTCCGTTTGTTTTTCCGGTGCACCCGATTCAGGAGAGTTGCCGCCGGCCGGCTGCCGCGCTTGATCGCAACTTGGCTTACTTGGGGCTTGTCGAGGTGCTGCACGGTTATCCGTTCGATGGCGTCGTGCTGACGACCGGTTGCGACAAGACGACGCCGGCTTGTTTGATGGCGGCGGCGACGATGAACCTGCCGGCGATCGTGCAGTCCGGCGGCCCGATGCTCGATGGCTGGCACAACGGCGAGTTGGCCGGCTCCGGCACGATGATTTGGGAGGGGCGCAAGCAGATGTCCGAAGGCAAAATCACCTTCGAGGAATTGCTCGACCAAGTGGCCGCCTCGTCGCCCAGCGTCGGCCACTGCAACACGATGGGCACAGCGCTCTCGATGAACTCGCTGGCCGAGGTGCTGGGCATGTCGCTGCCGGGTTGCGCGGTGATCCCGGCGGCGTACCGCGAGCGCGGCCAAATGGCGTACCGCACCGGCAGGCGCGTTGTCGAAATGGTTCACGAAGATTTGACGCCGAGCAAAGTGATGACTCGCGAGGCGTTCGAGAATGCCGTCGTCGTCAACACGGCCATCGGCGGCTCCACGAATTGCCCCGTTCACTTGACCGCCATCGCGCGGCACTTGGGTGTGAAATTGAGTCTGCAGGATTGGCAGGACATCGGCTACGACGTGCCGTTGCTCGTCAACTGCCAACCGGCCGGCAAATACCTCGGCGAGGCGTTCCATCGGGCGGGCGGGATCCCGGGTGTGATCCGCGAGTTGCTCGGTGCCGGGCGGATTCACGGCGACGCGATGACCGTGAGCGGCAAGTCGGTGGCGGAAAATCAGGCGGCTGTCCCGGAGCCGGACCGCGAGGTGATTCGCGCTTACGGTGCACCGATGAAAAAGCAGGCCGGTTTTCTCGTGTTGAGCGGCAATCTGTTTGACGCGGCGCTCATCAAAACGTGTGTCATCAGCGACGAGTTCCGGGCGCGGTATTTGGCCGAGCCGGGGAACGAAAATGTGTTTGTGTCGCGCGTGATCGTGTTCGAGGGGCCGGAGGATTATCGCGAGCGCCTCAACGATCCGTCGCTGGAAATCGACGACTCCTGCATGCTGGTGATTCGCGGCTGCGGGCCGATCGGTTATCCCGGTTCCGGCGAGGTGGTGAACATGCAGCCGACGGACGAGCTTTTGAAGGCAGGCATCAACACGCTGCCGACGATGGGCGACGGACGCCAAAGCGGCACCTCGGCCAGCCCGAGCATTTTGAACATCGCACCCGAGTCGGCGGCGGGCGGGAATCTGGCATTGCTCGAGACCGGCGACGAAGTGCGCGTGGACCTCAACGCGTGCCGGGTGGACTTGCTGGTGTCCGACGAGACCTTGGCCAAGCGGCGGGAAAATTACACGCCGCCGGAGCTTCATCACCAGACGCCTTGGCAGGAAATGTACCGGGGCTGCGTCGGCCAACTCGACACCGGAGCGTGCATTGAGTTCGCGACCAAATACCGCGACGTCCGCGGGGATTTGCCGCGCCATTATCACTGAGTTGCGTGATGGGGATTGAGTTGCCGAGCGGGTGACGGTAGCTTGCGCGGCCATGAGCGAGGGAGACTCAAACACAAAACAACGACCGGACGGCCGCGCGGTGGATCAACTCCGCACGGTTACTTTCAAAAACAACATCGCCCCGTACGCCACCGGTTCGACGCTGATCGAGTGGGGCGACACCCGCGTTATTTGCAGCGCCACCGTCGAGGAATCGGTGCCGCGCTGGATGAAGATGCAAAACGTCGAAGGCGGCTGGCTTACCGCCGAATACTCGATGCTGCCGTACTCGACGCTCGACCGCAAACGCCGCGACATTACCAAGGGCAAAATCGACGGGCGATCGCAGGAAATCCAGCGTCTCATCGGCCGCTCGATGCGGGCTGCCGTGGACATGGTCAAGCTTGGCTCGCGCACGATTTGGATCGACTGCGATGTGCTCCAGGCCGACGGCGGCACGCGCACGGCATCGATCACTGGCGGTTACGTGGCGCTGTCGCTGGCCTTGGCCAAGTTGCAGTCGGAAGGGGTGCTGGACAATGACCCGGTGGTTTCTCCAGTCGCCGCAGTGAGTGTTGGGGTGGTGGGCGGTGTGTCCATTCTGGATTTGCCCTACGTCGAGGATGTCGCCGCTGAGGTGGACATGAACCTCGTGATGAACGGCAACGGCGAGTTCATCGAGTTGCAGGGCACCGGCGAGAAGAATACCTTCAGCGAGGGAGAACTGACCACCATGCTGGCCCACGGGCGCAAGGGAATCGGCGAGCTGCTTGAGTTGCAAAAAGCGGCCATTGCCGAGGGCTGAGAACCGGCGCGAACGATGTACGTCAGGGAACAGCCGACACGCCTGCATCTTGTTCGCCACGGCGAAGTGGATGAAGCGTACCATCAGGTTTTCGGAGGCCAGATCGACATGGAACTGTCACCGGTTGGCCACGAGCAGGCCAAGCGCTTGGCCAAGTTTCTCGACGGCCGCAACTTCGACCGCATTTACCGCAGCCCGATGGTTCGGGTGCGGCAAACGGCCAAGCCGCTGCTCGCCGCGCTTGGCCGCGAGGCCGAAGTGATCGACGATTTGCGCGAGGTCGATTTCGGTGTCTGGACCGGCCACAAGTGGCACGAGATACAGGAAAAATTCGGCGTGGATGCGGAGGACTGGCTCGTGCATCTGGAGAACGGCGCCGTCGCCGAAGCCGAGCCGATGGACGGGTACCAATCGCGCATCCGGGGCAGCCTCGAGCGAATGATGGACGAAGGGGCAGGGCAGGACGTACTCGTGCTGTGCCACGGCGGCGTGATTCGCATGCTGTTGGCGTTGCTGCTCGACGAGCCGTTTTCCAAAATGGACCGCTTCGAGGTGGACTTCGCCAGCCTGACCGTCATCGAGCACCGGTCGAACCGTGTCGAGATCAAGCTGCACAACTTCGCCCCCTGGCTGTGGCTGGGCGAAAACGGCGAGGCGTAGCCGAAAATCCTTGTTCAAACGCTGCGCAAATCGTGGCTTCGTTGTGTCGCCGCTTGGCCAAGCGGAGGCGGCTTTTTGGAGGTTGAGGATGGAACTTGTTGTGGCGGAATCACTTGGGGAGTGGTGCTCGGGGGCGTTCCAATTTTCTTTCTGATTTTTTCGAACACCAGACCCGAGAAGGGGTCAAAGCTCGCGACCGTTTGTTATGTATGACCTGAACCATGCAGGGGGGGTGGCTTGCTTCAAGTCAGGGTGGTTTCGCCGCTCTTTCCCCGACGGTTTCTTCCACAAATCCATTAACCTTAATGAAAAAGAAAACCGATGTCGTTTCCGGCCTCGTCAGCGAGGAGCATCCCTTTTACCAAGCACTAACCCAGCCTGGTAAGGCGAAGCAGCACCGTTATGAGCGGCGAAAGGTTCGGACTATCCTCAAGATTGGGGATTGGGGGGAGGAAATCGAGCACGAGGAGGCGAGCTGACCGGCGCTGTTTTCGGCGCCAGTCGCGGCATCAACTGGAGACGAGCTCGTCGACGTTTTTGTAGGTCGTGTCGAGTTG
>CAUZVJ010000208.1:0-4801 GCA_963583225.1 Verrucomicrobiia bacterium | reverse complement strand
TGGGCCTCCTGGCCAGTTCGGTTTCCTACTTCATGCTTGGCCTGTGGTGGCCCGTTGCCGTGGTCGTGGGGCTGTTCGCATGGCTCGCCTTTGGCCTGCTCGACGTGAAGATGGACAGCACCTTCACCCTGCTGGGCGGGTTGCTTCTGGTTTTTTGTGTGTCACTTTCCGCGATGGTCTTTCGCGCCAGCGACCAGTTAAGCGGGCTGCAGTACATCGACACCCAGTCCGAGGATGGGATTGAGTTTCGCTATCCCGTGCCGCTGCTTGGCAACGCCCGCTACGGCGAGGCGGTTTACAAGGCCAACGGCTGCGCCGCATGCCACACCCAGCAGGTGACTCACGAGAGTGTCGTGCTGGACGTCAAGGCTTTGGCCGGTGAGAAAAACCACGCCGCAGTGCAGGAGGCGATCAGCCGGTTTCGCAATGTGACCGGTCGTGATGCGTCCAGTGGTGCTGGTTTCCCGATTGGCGAATGGGAAACAGTGGTCAACGGCGCCAACGCCGCAGACGCCTCGAAGGCCCGTAATTTCCTGGCCGCGGCGGGTGCCTCGGTGGATGTGCAGGTGCGTTTTCGTGGTGAAGACCTGACACAGCACGACCTTCTGAACCCCCGCGGACGCGGCTGGGGTAAGCGTCGCTCCGTGGCGCAGGACTATCTGTTTGCCGAGCCGCCGATGCTCGGATCGGTTCGGATCGGGCCCGACTTGGCCAACGTCGGTGCGCGACACTCGCGGGATGTGCTGATGCGCATTCTCCTGAACCCGAAGACCGTCAGGAAGAACAGCAAAATGCCGCAGCATCGATTTCTCTTCGAGAAAGCCGATGAAGATGATCAAGGCCAGCATATCATAAATGGTGGTTATGTTCCAGAGGGTGTTAAGCTACCACCGGATGTTGGGATGGGTGATATCAAAATCATCAAAGTGCTCGTTGCAGAAGATGATTTGATCGAGAAAGGAAAACCGATTGTTAGTGTCAAGTTAGAAGAAACCCAAGTGGATATACCCTCCCCGTTCGAGGGAATAATTAAGGAGTTGAAAGTTTCTTCCGGTGATACTGTAAAAGCTGGTGATTTGGTTTTGATCATGGATGTTGCTGAACGCTACAAGCCCACCAAGGATGCCGAGGCATTGGTCGATTATTTGTTGAGCCTGAAGAGCGCGAACTACCCGTTGCCCGAGGCGCCGATCAACCAACCGTACACGTCCTCCATGCCGAAGCCCGCTCCGGCCCCCGCAGAGGCAGCAGCCGCGACCAAGGCCGACGAAGCCGGCAAGTAACCCAGCATTTCACGAGCAAAGATGGCGGCCAAAAAAACCAACGAAGAAACTGAAACACCCAACGCAGAAGTGGGCGGCCCGGCACCGTGGGTGTTTGTCCTCATGGTGGTGACTTTTTACTGGGCCATCAACTATCTGGACGGTCACAGTGGTGGATTCAACGCCAAGGTTTATGCGCCTCACAAAAATGCCACCGTTGTGGCGAGCTTGAAGGTGCAAAAAACTCCCGAGGAACAGGCCTTCGAGGGGGGCGCCCGGATTTTTCGGGGCATTTGCGCCGCCTGTCACCAGCCGAACGGCCGGGGCAATGCCAACGCCGGTTATCCGCCGTTGGTCAATTCCGAGTGGGTGCTGAACGAGTCGCCGAATCGCGCCATCGCGATCATCTCCAAGGGGCTTCAGGGCCCCATCAAGGTGGCCGGGCAAATCTACAACAAGGTGGCGATGCCGTCACAGGGTGCCGCGTTGAGCGACGAGGACATCGCCAACGTCGTCAGCTACATTCGCCGAAATACTGACTGGGGCGACGCTCACAATTTGCCACTGGTGACTGCAGAACAGGTCAAGGCCGTCCGCGAATCCATCGCCGACCGCTCCGCGCCCTGGACGGCTGCGGAACTGGTTCAACAATTCCCCGACGGTCAGTGACCACTCTCCAACCCATTTGATGCGGCGGCCGAGTGGCCGCCGTTTTTTATGTCGCGCCGGGTTCGGAAATGCGGCTTGGCTGGGCGGGGGGATTCCGTTTCAATTCCGCTTCACAGATGACTTCCCGCTATCTGGCCATCGACCTCGGCGCTGAGAGCGGCCGGGTGATGCTCGGCACGCTCGAGGACGGCCACATCGCGCTCGAGGAACTTTCCCGTTTCAGCAACACGCCGATCCGCGATGGCGACCGGATGTACTGGAACATCCCGGCGTTGCTTGACGGCATCCGCGCTGGCTTGGCCAACGCCGGGGCGCTTGGCCAAGCGATCACGAGCGTCAGCGCCGATGCGTGGGGAGTGGACTACGCGCTCCTCGACAATGCCGGCGAAATCATCGAGCCGGTGTTTCACTACCGCGATTGCCGCACCGCCGCCGCCGAAAAAACCGTCTTGGCAAGGGTCGATCGGCCGACGCTGTTCGAGGAGACCGGCATCCAGTACATGCTGCTCAACACCAGCATCCAGTTGTGCGCCGAGGCACCCGGCCGCTTGGCCAAGGCCACCCAACTACTCACGATCGCCGACGCGATCAACTACCTCCTCTGCGGCGTGGCCAAAATCGAGGTATCGATGGCCAGCACCACGCAGCTTTACAACCCGCGCCTGGCCAACTGGAGCGACCGACTCATCGACGCGCTGGCTCTGCCGCGATCATTGTTCCCCGATGTGGTGGACTCGGGCACGGCGCTTGGCCCGCTCAAGCCCGACTTGGCTGCCGAGACCGGCTTGGCCAAGCTCAATGTTGTCGCATCGCTCTCGCACGACACCGCCAGCGCGATCGCCGCCGTGCCGGCCGAGGGCGAACGCTGGGCTTACATCAGCTCTGGCACCTGGTCGTTGCTGGGGCTCGAGTTGCCCGGGCCGATCATCACCGACGCCTGCCGCGAACTGAACTTCACCAACGAGATCGGCTACGGCGGCTCCATTCGTCTGCTCAAAAACATCATCGGACTTTGGCTCGTGCAGGAATGCCGCCGCGCATGGGCCGCCGCCGGCAACGACCACAGCTACGCCGACTTGGCCGAACAGGCCGCCGTCGCCGAGCCGTACGTCTCCGTGCTCAACCCGTCCGACCCCCGCTTCCTCGCGCCGGACGACATGCCGCCGCGCATCGCCGAGTATTGCCGCGAAACCGGCCAGCCAATCCCCGCGACACCCGGCGCGATCGTCCGTTGTGCGCTGGAAAGCCTCTCGCTGCTTTACGCCCGCACCCTCCGCGAGTCGGAGCAACTCGCCGGCTGGCAGGCCACCACGTTGCACATCGTCGGCGGCGGCAGTCGCAATGAATTGTTAAACCAGTTGACCGCTGACGCAGCAAATATTCGCGTCGTCGCCGGCCCGGCCGAGGCCACCGCCTCCGGCAACATCCTCGTGCAGGCCATTGCCGCCGGGGCCGTCAAAGACCTCGCCGAGGCACGGCAAATCGTCCACAACTCTTTCGGCGCCAAAACCTTCGAGCCAAATCCGTCGGGAGCCATCGAGGCGGCCCGCGCTCGATTCAACCAACTTTGATCCGATGCCAGCAAATTCACTAAACGACTTCTTTAGCCAACAAGGCGCACAGTTCGGCGACGTCGCCGGCGAAACGGTCGCCCAAAACTTCGGCGACACGAACGCCGAACACCGAGCGCTGACTGAGTCCGTCGCTCTTGTCGATTTATCCTTTCGTGGTTGCCTCGCTGTGCTGGGTGATGATCGGGTGAAGTTCATCAACGGCCAAGTCACCAACGAAGTCGCCGCACTCAACCCGGGCCAGGGCTGCTACGCCGCACTCGTCAACGCCAAGGCCAAAATGCAGGCCGATCTGCACGTGTACCGGCTTGACGACGAACTCATCCTCGACTTCGAGCCCGGCCTGCTCGAAGCCGTCACGGAGCGACTCGAAAGCCACATCGTCGCCGACCAAGTCGAACTCATCGACGCCTCGCCGCACTTTGGTCTGCTTAGTTTGCAGGGGCCGAAGACGGCCGACGCGCTGGCGTCGCTTGGCTTGGCTTTGCCTGGCGAAGCGTTCGCACACGTCAAGTCGCCGCTCGATGACTTGGGCGAAGTGTACGTGATGAACAACGGCCGGTACGGCGTTGCCGGTTGCGATCTTTACATTCCCACCGGTCGCTTGGCCAAGGCCACCGGTCGCTTGGCCAAGGCAGTCGAAGGGCAGGGCGGCTGCTTGGCCGGTTGGCAGGCGACCGAGATCGGGCGGGTCGAGGCCGGCATCCCGCGCTTCGGTGCCGACATGGACAACAAAACTCTGCCGCCCGAGGCCGGATTGGAAACGCGCGCCATCAGCTACACCAAGGGCTGTTACATCGGGCAGGAAATCATCGCGCGCATCCGCACTTACGGCCGCGTCAACCGAACCCTCGTTGGTTACCGCTTGGATGCCGACTTGGCCCCCGGAACTCAACTCACCGACGACTCCGGCAAGACGGTTGGCACGCTGACCAGCGTGATCGACTCACCGCGGTTTGGCCCGATCGCCCTTGGCTTGGCCAAGCGCGGCAGTGAATCCCCCGGGCAAGTCTTGACCGCACGGGAGCCTGCCCAAGGCCAGGCCACCGTCGCCGAAATCCCTTTTCGCTGACCCGCAGCGCTTGGCTTATTCGCTGGGGGGGTGGAGTTGTTTCTCGGAGTGGGCGATGACGGCGCAGACGGCGGCATCGCCGGTGACGTTGGTGGTGGTTCGCAGCATGTCGAGGATGCGATCCACGCCGAGGATGAGGGCGATGCCTTCCCCGGGAATACCCACGGCCTCAAGGATGATGACCAGCATGATGATCCCGGCCCCGGGTACAGCGGCGGTGCCGATGG
>CAUZVJ010000207.1:0-4801 GCA_963583225.1 Verrucomicrobiia bacterium | reverse complement strand
GCCGATGGCCTCGACCAGCGTGGCCGGCGTGCCGGCGACACTCACTTGCTCCGTCGCCTTGGCCAAGCCGGCGGCATCAACCGGCGACAGCCCCGCTTGGCCGCGCCAGCGGTTGACGTTGGCCAACGGCCCGCCGACGTCGCCGGGGAACGTCATCACCGTGATCTCCGCTTGGCCGCCCCCGGCGGTGAAATTGCCCAGGCGCATAGCGGTGCGCGGCTGCGCGGCCCAACCGGCCGGCTTGGCCCACGTCGGGCCATCGGCGGCGGGCGCGGCCGGTGGCGGCTTGGCCTGCTGCGCCTCGGCCATCAATTTGTCAAAATTCACCTCGCTCGCCGCCGGCCGGAACCTGAGCGTCGCGAGAAAATTCGTGAAGGCCCCGACCTGCGGCTCGATCGCATCGGCCGAGCCGGACAACTTGAAAAACCAGCCCACTTGGCCAAGCACGAGCGACGCGGAGACGATGCGCGGTGGCTCGTCCTGGCCCGCGAGCGGCTTGGTGCCGGCAAAGTCAAACAGCCGGCCCGCGCTGCCGCCGATCATAATCAGCTTGGTCAGCCCTTTCACCGAGGCTTCGTCAACCGGGCCAAGGCCCACCTGCTCGCGCCACATGTTGACGATCATCGGGTTTTCCGCCAGCCGCGCCGGCAACGGGATGACACTGACCCCGGCATTCCCCGGCAGCGCAAAAGAGAGTGTCGCCAGCCCCGACGCATCAGTGTTGTCAATCCAGCCCTCCGGCTTGGCAAACTGGATCAGCGAACTTGGATTCGATTGTTCCTTCGGGACATTGTATGTGCGAACCTCGCCGCCGGTGCCGGAAAACAACTCAAACGACAGCACGGCAAGAAGCACTACGACGATAAAAATACCGTCCCGCAAATAGTTGGGTGTAGGTTTCTCCACGTGAACAGACAGACGCGCCGGGCGGGCGGCAGATTCACCCCGCCCCCGGCGGACGAGGGAGACTACCCGCGAAGGCCTGTTTGGCAAACTCTTTGAATAGGCAAGTTACGCTGTTTTTGGCACTTTTCCGCTTCGCATGGGCACGCTCAGGTAATGGACGATCTGTTTTATCCGGGGCCGTTCGAGTTTCGCATGGGGCTCGAGCGCGGGGAGGAGTCCGCGTTTTTTTGCACCAGCCCCGGCGACGAGGCGCTCCTGGCCAAGCGCAGGCGAATCCTCGCCAAACACCCCGCGCGCCACAGCGCCCTGCTGCCTGAGGGCGAGCCGCTGCTGGCTGAGTTTGCCCGGTTGCTGGCCGGGGTGGGGTGTTGTTGCCAAGCCGCCAACGCTCGGCCAGGCGCTCGCGCTGGATTATCTGCTGCTTGCGCCGAACGCCGACGGCATGCCGGTGCTGCTTGGCGGCTGTGTTTGCTTTCCGTCGTCGTGGGCGTTCGAGGAAAAGGTCGGCCGGCCGCTGGACTGGATTCACGCCGTTGTCCCGACGCTTAACGAAAAACTCGGCGGAAAGGTGCGGAATTTCCTGACGAAAATGCCGCTTGGCCAAGCGTGGCTCCGTGCGAACTGGGGCCTCACCGCCAGCCCGGAACTTAACCAACATCCGGCGCTTGGTTTGCCCGGGCTCACGCCGGAAGTGGACTTGGCCAGCGTGTGGTTTCGCGTCGAGCGGCAGGCGTTGGTCGCGCTGCCGGAGACGGGTGGCATCCTGTTCGGCATTCGGCTCGAGGTGGTTTCCCTGGCCAAGCTCAGGGAAAATCGAAAGGCCCGCGACGGCCTGCTCAAGGCTCTCAAAACCATGCCCCCCGAAATTGCCGACTACAAAAACCTTACCCCCGCCCGTCAGCGACTGATCGAGCTGCTCGACTGATCACACAGCGACGGCCAGTTCCCGCCTGGCTCCGGATTGTTTCTCCCAGTCGGAATAACGCCACACAACCTCGCCCTCCCAGTAAACATCGGTCTGGTAATCCTTTGCGATTTCTATGGCTTCGCTGACACGGTGACGCTTGGACGCCGTGGAGTCGCCCTTCTGTTTTACTGACACCATCTGTCCCATGGCGTGAAACGAAGCAGCAAAAGGGCCAATCTCTCTGCTACTTTTCGAGGATGGCTATCGCGGTGGCTTGGTGGGCGGTGTGACTGAGGCTGATGTGAATGTTGCTGCCGCCGCGAGCCTTGAGCAACTCCTTCCCCTTGCCGTGCAGGATGACGTACGGGGCGCCGGTTTCGCGGCGGGCGATCTCCATGTCGTGCCAGCCCAGTTCTGCGGTGATGCCGGTGCCGAACGCCTTGGTGATCGCCTCTTTGGCGGCAAAGCGCGCGGCCAAAAACGGCGCGGGATTCTTGTGCCGCAGGCAGTACTCAATCTCGGCGGGAAGCAGGATGCGGTGGGTGAATCGCTCGCCGAATTTCTCGTACGAGGCGCGGATGCGCTCGACCTCGATGATATCGATGCCGGTGCCGAGGATCATCCGGCCTGCGGGTAGCCGTCCATCAACCCGAGCATGTCGCGCACCGCCTGGCCAAGGCCGACGGTGATGGCGCGGCTGACGATGCTGTGGCCGATGTTCAACTCGTTGAGATGCGGCACCGGGAAGATGCCGCGCGTGTTTTCGTAGTTCAGGCCGTGGCCGGCGTTGACGCCGATGCCGAGTGACTTGGCCTGCCCGGCGGCCCTGGCCAGGCGCTCCAGCTCGGCGGCTCGCCCGGCTTCGTCGCCGTACGCCTCGGCGTAGGCGCCGGTGTGCAGCTCGATGAACGGGCTGCCGGTCCTGGCGGTGGCCTCGATCTGCGTGGGGTCGGGGTCGATGAACAGGCTCACCTCGATGCCGGCTTGGCCAAGCGTGGCGGCGGCGGCGGCGATGGCATCGACTTGGTCGGCGACATCCAGCCCGCCCTCGGTCGTGACCTCGGTACGGTTTTCCGGCACGAGGCAGACAGCCTCAGGCTTGAGGAGCAGGGCGATGTCGATCATCTCCGGCGTGTTGGCCATCTCGAAGTTGAGGCGCGTCTGCACCGCGTCGCGAATGGCCCAAATGTCACGGTCGAGAATATGCCGGCGATCCTCGCGCAGGTGGGCGGTGATACCGTGCGCGCCGGCAGCCTCTGCCTGGCGGACGGCCTCGACCGGGCATGGCTCGCCGTGGTCGAAGCCGCGATAACGCGCCTGCCGCAGTGTGGCCACATGGTCGATGTTGACGCCGAGTCGGAGCATCGGTTTGTCCGTTACTTTTTGCCCGCCGCTTTTTTGGGCTTGGCCGTGCGCTGTTTGGGCGGAGCGGGTGGCCACTCCAGCGTCGGCGTGGGGAAACGCGGGTTGTCCAGCCAGCGGGTGAGCAGCGAAAGCTCAAGCGCAGTCAGGCCCAACGGCGACTTGCGGGTGATCGTGAGTCGGTTGCTGTCGACGGTGGCGTCGGTGATGGTGTTGCCGAGTTTCGGGCGCAACGCGGTGAGGAACGCAATGCCCTTCGTGTCGTTGACGAGCTGCTCGCGCCGGTCGGAGAGAATCGCAGCGAACTGGATCAGCAGGTTCCATTTCTCGAGCCGCTGCCCGGTGATTTCCCAGTTGTAATAAACCAGATTGTCCTTGCCGGTGAACTCAGCGAGCAACTCGGCCGGGATCGGTTTTTTGTTCGGGTCCGGCGGGAAGACACCGCCGACGATGTAGCCTTTGTCGTCCGAGTTGCCGACGGTGACGTACGGCGCGAACAACGGCACGTTGCCCCACGTGAGCGCCGGCTTTTTTTTGTCGTGCACGACTTGGCCGATGAATTTCTCGCCGCGTCCTCCCGGTTTTTTGAAGTCGGCGACGCGCTTGGCCAAGCCGCCGATCGCCTCCTTCGGCTCATCGACTTTCACGGAGAAAAACGACTGGAACTTGGTGCGCGACTGCGACCACGCGAAGAACTGGTCGTTGGCCGGGTCAAGCCCGAGCAATTTGAGAATCGGCTGGGCGGTGTGCAGGCCCGCGCCGCGCGCGGCGGTGAAGCTGGCCAGCGGCTCGGTGATGGTGCGCGTCGGGATTTCCCAGTCCGGCACACCGGCCGGCAGCGGCTCGGCGAACTCCACGACGACCTTGCTGTAAAAATTATCCTTCTTCAGGCGCGAGGTGATGTGGATCGTGTTCGGCGCGTTGGGCAGCCGGTCGCGGATGACTCCGGGCAGCGAACGGGCGTCCACCGTGATGCTCAAGTCGTGCTCCTCGTCGGCCGGGAAGGGGCGGCTGGTGTCGGCGATTCGCTCCGCCGCTTTTTTCAAATAGTTGAGCGTCCCCTGCCCAGAGCCGAACAGCAGCCAGCCGTCGGCGTAGCCAAAGCCAAGGGTGTGTCCGTTGTCGAAGTCCACGCGCCAGCCGGTGAAACCGGCCACGGTCTGCTCAAGCGGCTCGCCGCCGCGCCGCTTGGCCAGTTGCCGAAGGCTCTTGACCCAAAGCTCGCCGCGTTTTTTGTCCAGCGCCGTGATGAGCGCGACGTCTGGTCGGCCCCCGGTCGGCGCGACACCGAGGAACAACTCGCCGCGCCCGAGGTCGGGCAGCAGCTTTCGCAGGGTCGCCTCGCGCTGGGCGTTGTCGCCGCCCATCCTCTTGGCCAGTTTGTCGAGTACCTCGTTGCGGAACGCCTGGGTTTGATTGAGTGCCCAAACCGAGCGCAGCGTCTTGGCGTCGCCGCGCTTGATCAGGTTGTCGATGCCGGCGAAATGCGCCTTCAGCAATGGCTCGGCCTGCGCGCAAATCAAGCCAAGCGCCGCGACGGTGGTTGTCAGGAATGCGTATATTGCTCGCTTCATGGGGGACACTCCTTGCCAGAGAACGCTGGTTGAATCAACCGCAAACCCGATT
>CAUZVJ010000206.1:0-4808 GCA_963583225.1 Verrucomicrobiia bacterium | reverse complement strand
CATCACGGCGTGAATTGCGTGGTCATGCTGGCCATGAACCGGATTCAAAACTTTCCCTGTGAACAGCAATTTCTTCTCATCCGCCCTGTCATCGCCATCGGTGTCGGTGAGCAAAAGAATCCTGTCCGGCGCGGAAACAATCGCCCTGTTGCCCAGCGCACAGACGCCGTGCACGCCATCGATGTCGGGGTTCTGGTAAAAGACATTGGTCTTGTCAGCCCGCCCATCGCCGTTGCTGTCCTCAAGAATTAAAATGCGGTCCCCCGCCTTGCGGGTCTTTTTGCGGTAGTTGAACGCCTCGGCCACCCACACACGCCCGCGGTCGTCCACGTCGATGCTGGCGGGATTGGACAACTGCCCCTGTATCGCAAATGGCTGAACAACCAAGCCCTCGGCCACTTCGAACTGTTCGTCTGTCAGGGCGCTATCCGGCCTCGCCAACGCGCAAACAAGTGCGACACACCACAGGAATATTTTCAGTATCTTCAATTCGTCACTTCGGTTGGCCGGTTGTCTTCAATGTGGAAAGATACTTGATGAGATCGAGCAACTCCGTGTGAGTGAGAGTGGCGGTGAGGCCCGGCGGCATCACGGTGCCGCCCTTGGTGTGTTGCTGTATATTCCTTGTCTGGACGGTGATGATTTTGTCTGTGGTCAAATCGCGGATGCTCAGTTCGTTTTTGTCCGCGTTATGAAGAAATCCGCTGAATACTTGGCCATCCTTCGTCACCACCGTGCTTGCCTCATAACCCTCCTTGATTTGCCGATCGGGCCATAGCACGCTTTCAACCAGTAAATCCAACGGCAGACCAGCGGCCACCGCGGTGAGGTTCGGGCCTTTGACGGTTGTAGTGGCGCCTTTGATTCCATCAACGGAGTGGCAGGCAGTGCAGCTTGCCAGTGGCAGCTGAAAAACTTTTCGGCCATTCACTACGTCGCCGCGTTCGAGTGCTTCCCTTGCAAGTGTGGCAACAAGCTCAGGGCTGTAAGTTGGCATGGCAACTTGTTGGCCAAGTGCTCGGTCGACAGCGGCGATCAGCCTGTTGTCGCTGCGGCCCGCGGCGTTGAGCCAGCGGCGAATTAGCTTGGCTCTGTCGGGTGAAACCTTCGCCTGGTTAAGCGCACCTGCAAGGGCATCGGCGCCTTCGTTGCGTTTAAGGATCGCGGCCAGGATGGTGCCAAGTTCAATTTCGTTCACCTTGGTCAATAGTTCTGCGGAATGTTTGGCGGCCTTCGGCAGATCAAGCTTGGCCAAGCCGGAAATGGCGGCGGCACGAACGGATGCCGGTTCCGTTAAAACGGCCAGGCGGTCGAGAGACTCGATGGCCTTGTCACCGCCCAATTGGGCAAGTGCTTCGGTGGCTGCCAAGCGAACGTTGGCCGGTTCATTTTGGTCGGTTGCTTCGGTGATGATGTAATCCTTGAATGAGTTAATTTTCCAGAGCCCGGCGAGTTGGATTGCCTTGGCACGAACGAGTCCGTTTCGATTTCGGGTGGCAGCGAAAAGTTGCTTTTCGGCATTTGGCGGGGGTTGGAGGTTGCGTTTTTGAACGGATTCAGAGAGAGCGTCCAAAACATCAGGTAGAGTGTTCGCGCTTTTCAATATCAATTGTGCATCAGTGGTATTGCCAGTCTGAGCAAGTAGCGCAAACAGGGCTTGCCGCTGTTTGACAGGAAGTTTGGGGTTGTCGATTTGTTGGCGCACAACTCCGGAGACATCGTTGCCTCCGTAAACTTTCAGCACGGCCTGCAGATGATCGGTGTTTGCAAACGTTAGGTCTCCCGATAGAAGGGCGGGGCGCCAGTGATTGGCGAGGGCATGCACGGTTTGGTTGAAAGCAAACTTCACGAAGCGATCGCTGTCGTTGGCACCGGCGTGTGCGGCGACCAAGATGGATTTCGGTTGGCGGACATCGCTGGCAGCGACGACTGCCTCGAGTCGCACTCTGATGTGTTTGTCGCGTGCTCTTCGGCCGAGAATGGCGAGCGGGTCATCCAGGCGATCGTGCCACCGACCGGCAACGCGGGTGGCGTAGGCACGGGCGCGGTAATCTTTTGCGTCGAGCAGGCGGTCAAGCAACCGGCGGTTGATGACTTCGTGCGATTCAAATACGCCGATGGCTTCGTAGAGTTTGTGTTCCAAGTCGGGATCGCTGGGTTTCAGGCCATCAATCCATTTCTGAGTGGCGGCCGTGGCGTCAGCCTTGGGTAAATCCATAAGGCGCAGCTTGGCTTGTCGGCGTGTCCAGCGACGAGGGGCAGCGAGTTGTTCCGCAAGTTGGCTAGCGTTCATTTTTGCCAACTGAGGAACCTTTGCCAGGGGTCGTCCCTTTGCGGTGATGCGCCAGATGCGGCCATGATCCTTGTCCCGATCCGGATGACGAAATGAGGCCTGGTAGTGCCCGATGATGGGGTTGAACCAATCGGCGATGTAGAGCGAACCGTCGGGGCCAATGCTGGCGTCGACGGGACGAAACGCGTTGTGGGATGAGGTGAGGATGGGCTCGAGTGTTTCAAGCTTGTGACCGGCACCATCGACGCTTGGGCGGAGACGGGCGACGTTGCGGGCGAAGTATCCGGCGATAATGAAGTCGCCTTGAAAATCATCGGGCATGTGTGGTGAGTCGACGATCTCAATGATCATCGATTTAATCTTGGTGCCGCCGATCTGCATGGCACCACCCCAATAGCCGCCAGAAATATATTCGGTGGAAACCAGGCCGGGCAGGAGTTCGCTGATTGTGTTGTCGTTGCTCTTGATGAATGGCTCGCCCCAATCGCCAAAGGCGAACCCCCACGGGTTGCCACCGCCGGAAGTGCGGCGATGGGCGTGAAGTTGGCGGCGCAGAGGGCGGAGCCGCCACGAGCCGTGTTCATCGAGTCGGCGAATGCCCCAGGGAGTCTGCACTCGGGAAAAACAATGGAGGCCTTGGCTGAAATACAATTCGCCGCCGGGGCTCCAGGCGAAGGAGTTGATGTTTTGATGCGTGTCACCGGTGCCGAAGCCGGTGAAGATGATTTCTCTTGCATCAGCTCGGTCATCGTCGTCGGTGTCGTGAACGTGAATCAAATCGCGGCTGTTCCCGATGTAGGCGCCACCGTGGCCAAGCGCAAAACCGGTTGGCATGTTCAACCCGTCGGCATAGGTGATGATCTTGTCGGCGTGACCGTCGGCATTGGTATCTTCAAGGATGAGAATTTTGTCGTTGGGCGGTTCGCCTGGTTTGAGTTGAGGATACGCCCAGGTGCAAAGCACCCAAAGCCGGCCATGTGCGTCCCAACGAAAACAGATCGGATTGGAGATGCCCATCGTCTCGTCGGCGAACAGCTTGATCTCTAGCCTCGGATCAATGGTGAACGACTCGAGTTGAGCCTCGACGGAGTTGTCTTTTTCCGGCTTGGAAACCGATAATGGATTTTGCCCGAAGAGCAAAATCGTTGGCAGCGCGAGCAGCGACAAGGCGGCAGCGAGTTGGGCGATGCGACGGTGTGCCGATGGTTGGTTCAGGAATACCATTGGGTGAAGTTTTCTACCGGCTCACGCTCGGTTCGATATTGATAGGATGGATCGTCGTAGTCGGCGTAGCCAAGTGCCATGCCGCAAATCAGTTTCTTCGAATCAGGAATATTGAGAATGTTTCGAATAACATCGGGATACTCCGCCAGGGCGGCTTGAGGGCAGGTCTCCAGGCCAAAGCCGCGAGCCGCGATCATGACGTTTTGGATGAACATGCCCATGTCCACCCAAGAGCCTTTCTCGAGGATTGCGTCGATGAAAAAGAGCAGGGCAACCGGCGCGCCGAAGCCGTGGTAATTTTTCATCCACTGTGCCTTTCTCGTTTCGATGTCGTTGCGTTCGATGCCCAACGCGGAGTAGAGGGCATGACCGCAGGCGCGCTTGCGGGCGATGTACGGTTCCTCGATCTGAGTAGGGTAGTAGTTGTAATCCTGCCGGGGTGTTTCGCCGTCGGCGCGCTGCTTGGCCAAGGCATTGCCGAGTTGCCGCCTGGTTTCGCCGGTGACGACGGCAACCTGCCAAGGCTGGCTGTTGACTCCCGATGGCGCCCAACGGGCGCACTCCAAAACAGTGGTGATGACTTCATCAGGCACTGGTTTGTCCAGAAATGCCCGAGTGGACTTGCGGTTTCGAATTGCCTCTGTGACTTCCATTGACTATCCCAATTCGCGACGTCGTGGTTTCAGGGGCAAAGTAGCAGGATACCGAATGGGTCTCAATGGATAGTTATTCCAGTGGGGTAAGATTCAAATCAGCTGATATGAAAGAAATTTTTGTTTACGCGGCATTAATCAGCGTAACATTGATATCTCCGTTGGCGGCGGAGAGGCCTAATGTGCTTTTGATCCTCGTCGACGACTTGAAACCGGCGATGAGGTGTTACGGTGACAATGCCGCCAAGACGCCGAATATGGACGCCTTGGCCAGTCGTGGCATCCGGTTTGACTTGGCATATTGCAACCAGGCTGTCTGTGCGCCGTCGCGGTTTACGCTGATGCTTGGGTCGCATTCGACATCAACCGGTCTGTACGGGCTTGGCAGCCATTTGCGCAAGGCCTATCCCGGCGCCGTCACGATGCCTCAGCATTTCGCCAAACATGGCTACCGCACCGAATCGCTTGGCAAAGTGTTCCACATTGGCCATGGCAACCAGGGTGATCCCGAGTCGTTCAGCGTCCCGCATTTTCATGACAAGGTGATCGAGTACCTCGATCCTGAGAGCACCGACGGTGGCAAACTCACTCGCGAGGAGGCGCTGTTCACGAACCAAAAACTTGGCCAAATCCGTTCG
>CAUZVJ010000205.1:0-4846 GCA_963583225.1 Verrucomicrobiia bacterium | reverse complement strand
CCGACTGCGAATGGTACTGCCAACTCACGCTCACGGAGCGCAGCAGCGCGATCAGTGACGCCGGCGTGGCAATCGTGATGCGGCGCGCGGCCGCCCACACGATCAGGTCGGGATCGCCCTCGAGCGCGGCGCTGAAGAGCGACTCGGCCGGCACGAACATCACCACGCAATCGAGCGCTCCGTCGATGTGCTGCGGGTAGTTTCGGTCGGCCAGCGACTTGATGGTTTCGCGCATTTTTTTGCCGTGCTGCTCGATGGCTGTCTTGCGCTGCGCGGCATCGCCCGACTCCAGTTCCGTGAGGAACGACAGATCAGGCGACTTGGCATCGACAACGATGTGGCGCCCCTCCGGCAGATGCACGATCATGTCCGGCCGGCCCTCGGCGGCCTGGGGTTGTTCGCTGAAATCGCAGTGGCTGCTCAGCCCGGCGGCCTCGACCACGCGGCGCAGCGTCTCCTCGCCCCACTTGCCGCGTGCCTGGCTGGAGTTGAGGATCATCCGCAGCTGCTCCGTCTCGCTCGAGAGCGACTTGCTGTTTTGGCTGAGAGTGGCGAGTTGTTCGCGCAGCGCGCCCAACTGGGTGTTCCGGTTTTTCTCACTCTCGCTCAACCGCTGCTGGTACATCTCGAGGTGTTGCGTGAGCGGCGCGACCAGCTTGGCCACGGCTTCCTTGCTGGTGTTCAGATCACCCTTGGCGCTCTCGTGCAGTTTGCCAAGCGTCTCGCCGGCCAGGCGCACCAGTTCCGGCTGCGCCTCCTTCAGCGCGTCGGCGCTGAGCGCCTTAAACGACTCCTTGAGTGCGACGAGTTGCTCGGCGGACTTCTCCCGCTGATCCTCAAGTCGCTGTTCGCCCGCCCGGCTTTCAGCCTCGGCCCTGACTCCTTTTTGGGTACCGACCAGCCAGCCGATCACCGCTCCCAGCGCAACGCCGACGAGCAGGTAAATAAAGATCTCCGGATTTTCCATGAGCGCCGTCAGTCTGTCGTCTCAAAGACGCTGCGACAAACTGAAATTGCATTGCCGCTTGGCCAGGCGCCAAGTCGATGCTCGACGGCTTGGCGGCTCCGTCTGACAATCCGCCCGTGTCTTGGCTCTACAAGACGTTCGTTCGACCGAACTTTTTCAATCGCGACCCGGAGGAGGCGCACAATCTCGTCATCGGCCAACTCGCCTGGGCGGCACGCCACCGCTGGGCGCTGGGCTTGGCCGGGTGTTTTTTGCGCGGCCCATCGTTGCCGGTCGAGTTGTTCGGGCTGAAATTCCCCAACCCGATTGGCCTCGCCGCCGGCATGGACAAGGGCGGCATGGCGATCCCGGCCTGGGCCGCGCTGGGCCTTGGCTTCTGCGAGCTCGGCGGCGTCACGCAGCACGGGCAACCCGGCAATCCGCAGCCGCGAATGTTCCGCGTGGTCGAGGACGAGGCGCTCATCAACCGCATGGGTTTCAACAATCACGGCGCCGACGCGCTGGCCGGGCGGCTCCGCGACTGGCACGAATCCGGCGTCTGGCCGGCCCATCCGGTCGGCATCAACCTTGGCAAATCCAAGGTCACGCCACTCGCCGATGCGCCCGCCGATTACCGGTACTCGTTTCGGTTGCTGAAAAATCTCGCTGACTTTTTTGTCGTCAACGTTAGCTCGCCGAACACGCCGAACCTCCGGCAATTGCAGGAAAAGTCGGCGCTGGCCGAGATTCTCGCCGCGTTGCAGGAGGCCAACGACAGCCACCGGCCGATCCTCGTCAAGGTCGCGCCCGACCTGGGCTTTGAGGCGCTCGACGAAATTCTCGAGTTGGTCGAGCCGCACAGCCTCGCTGGCATTGTCGCCACCAACACCACCCTCGCACGGCCCGCCGAAAACGGGCTCTATGCCGAGACTGGCGGCTTGAGCGGCCGGCCCCTGGCCCAGCGCAGCACGGAAGTCATCCGGCACCTTTACCGGCAGTCGGGCGGCCGCGTGCCGCTCATCGGCGTCGGCGGCATTTTCGACGCTGACGATGCGTGGGAAAAAATCACCGCCGGCGCGTCGCTGCTGCAGATTTACTCCGGCTTGGTTTACGAAGGGCCACAGATCACGCGCACCATCCTGAAGGGACTGGCCAAGCGACTGGCCCGCGAAGGCTTCACCGAACTTGGCCAGGCCGTCGGCACGGAAAAATGAACTCCGCCTGGCCAAGCGCGTTGCTGCTGTTGACTGCCTGGACGGCCAGGGCAGACGACGCCGACAAACTCCGGGCGATTGGCGGCGGCGTGTTCACGAAAGGCGGCGTGGTAGCCGAGATCAACCTCAACCGCTCGAAAATATCTGACGATCAACTGAAGCTCGTCGCCGGTTTCGAGCACCTCACCGACCTCTCGCTCGAGCAAACCAAGATCGGTGACACGGGGCTCGCGCATCTCACCGGCTTGGCCAAGCTCGAATGGCTCAACCTTTACAAAACACAAGTCGGCGACGACGGCATCGCGCGCTTGGCCAAGTTGCCGCGGCTGCAGCATCTGCCGATCGGCGAAACGCGCGTGACCGACGCCGGCATGGAGCACATCGCGAAAATGAAGCGGCTGGTTTACCTCGGCCTGCGCGGGAACAAGATCAGCGACGCGGCGTTGGCGCACCTGGCCAAGCTGCCCAGGCTGACGGAACTGCACCTCGGCGAAACGGGCATCACCGACATGGGCACAAGGCAACTCGCCGCGCTTAGCCAACTGCAAAAACTGTGGCTGAACGACACGCTCCTCACCGACGCCAGCGTCCCGCGCCTGGCCAAGCTCAAGCGATTGCAGTCGCTCTACCTGCACCGGACGCGGCTGACCATTGAGGGCGTTCGCCGGCTGCAAAAGGCGCTGCCCAAGTGCCGGATTTTTTACCGCTCGGCCACCGTGCCGGAATGATTTGAAATGAACAATCCACAACGAACAACCCGGGCGGTTCACCGCTGGCTCGGACTGGTCACCGGGGTGCAGCTTTTGTTTTGGTGCGCCGGTGGGTTTGTGTTTTCGACCCACGACATCGAGTGGGTGCGCGGCAACCACGGCCGCGACAAATCGCCACCGGCCACGCTGCCGGCCGCCGGCGTCGCCGCTTCGCCCGCCGAGGCCATAGCTGCCAGTGGTCTGGCTGGTGTGCACGAGGTCACGCTGACCACGCTGCTCGACAAGCCGATTTACCGGCTTGTTGGCCTAGGCGGATCGGCGCTGGTCGATGCCGCCAGCGGCGAGGCTTTCGTGATCGACGAGGCGCAGGCCCGCCAAATCGCGCAAGCCGATCGCTCCAAAAAACCGGAGGTCACGCAGGCCGTGCTGATCATAGGCGACGCGCCGACTGAGTTTCGCGGGCGCGACCTGCCGGCATGGCGGGTGGAGTTGGCCGATGCCGACAACACGCACGTTTACATCGACCAGTCAACCGGCGCGATCGCCGCGCGGCGCAACGATGCCTGGCGGCGGTTCGACTTTTTCTGGATGCTGCATACGATGGATTACTCCGGACGCGACGATTTCAACACGCCATGGCTAGTGGGCTTCTCGGTGCTCGGCTTGTTGTCAGTCGGTTCGGGCTGGACCATTTGGCTGTTCCGGCTCGTTCGCAAGCCCGGCCGCGCGGCGACATGACCGACAAGTTGTTCGAGATCGTCCACGAGGACGACAAGTTGCTGGTGGTCAACAAGCCGGCCGATCTGGTTTGCCACCCAACCAAGGGCGACGAGATGAGCAGCCTGATCAGCCGCGTGCGGCTGCACCTTGGCCAGGCGGGAGCGCACATGATCAACCGGCTCGACCGCGAGACGACCGGCATCGTGCTGCTGGCCAAGTGCGACGAGGCGGCGAAGGAGTTGCGGCAGCTTTGGGAAACCGGCACTGTGCAAAAGTCGTACGACGTGATCGTGCACGGCCACGTCGGGCCGGACTCCGGCACGATCGACGAGCCGCTTGGCCGCGACGAGGCCAGCCCGGTGGCGATCAAAGATTGCGTGCGCGCCGACGGCCGTGCGGCGCAAACCGACTTCGGCGTGGCCAAGCGGTTTGTGCGGTCGGAGGGGAATTTTTCGCTGCTGCGGGTGCAGCCGCAGACGGGGCGCAAGCATCAGATTCGGATTCATTTGTCGCACATCGGGCATCCGATCGTCGGCGACAAATTGTACGGGCACGACGAGGACTGCTACCTCGCGCTGGTTGAGCAACGGCTCACCGACGAGCAACGGCGGGCGCTGCTGCTGCCGTGCCACGCGCTGCACGCCGGCGAACTTGCCTTTGAGTGGCGCGGCCGCGAATGGCAATTCGAGGCCAAGCCGGAAGGCTGGTTTGCAGAGGCGCATTCGACAAACCAGTAACCCCGTTAATGTGCCGCCCCGTCGGGGCTTGCGCTTGGCCAAGCGGCGCGGAACCGGGGGATTCAGAGTTGGACATTCCTTGTTCGATATTCATCATTCAAACAGCTCAAGAAAAACCAATATCGAACACCCAACAAGGAATGTCGAAGGACGAAGTTTTAGGCTCCCTCTCCCGGCGGGAGAGGGCTGGGGAGAGGAAGAGCGCGTGGCTTGTACAAAAAACATCCGAGAGTTTTCACCCTCATCCGGCCTCCGGCCACCTTCTCCCTGCAGGGAGATGGAATCCAGCCGACCACGCTTGGCCAAGCGGCGCGGGTGTGCCTCGGGGGCGGTGCAGAGGACCAGCATTCCACGACGCTTGCGCGAATGCCGCAGCTCCCTTCCCAGCGGGCCTTGCGCTTGGCCTTGGGCTATTTCTCGATGAGCCAGATGTTGCGGTAGCGGACTTGGTTGCCGTGGTCCTGCAGGTGGAGGAAGCCCGGTTCCGGGCCCTCGGCCAGCGGGCTGGCGGTGGTGCGC
>CAUZVJ010000204.1:0-4864 GCA_963583225.1 Verrucomicrobiia bacterium | reverse complement strand
AGGTTCGCGAAAACTTGGCCAACGGCGTCCTTCGCCCGGACGTCATCGCGAGCAGCGAGACCTCCGCCGTGTTGGAGTTTTTGCAGAAGCTCAAACAAGACGCACTCGAGGCCAAGCGCGAGGCAGCCGATCCCAACCGTTTTTCAGGCCGCAAAACCCCGGGCAAAAAAACCAAGCCGGGCAAGTGGACGGCCAAGCGCGGAGGGGCGCGGAAGAAAACGGTTTCGGCAAAATTCAGCCAAGCGGAAAACGGCAAAACCGTTATCCGGATTTCCAACAAAGCGGACATAAAAAAAGTGCTGCAACGCAGTGAGAGCGGCGCGGATAGACCCCGCCGCCGGAGGCGCGTGCTCCATTGGGGCGCCAAATCGTAGCGCTTGGCCAAGCCATGAAACGCCGCCGCGCATTCACGCTGATCGAGTTGCTGGTGGTCATTGCCATCATAGCTATTCTGGCCGCCATGCTGTTACCGGCCTTGGCCAAGGCCAAAGCCAAAGGGCAGGAAATTTACTGCCTCAACAACATCAAACAACTGACACTCGCCGCCAAAATGTACAGCGGCGACAACGGCGACCGCTTCGCCTGGACCTTCACCCTCATCGGCAGCCAGCAAAACCGAACGTCGTGGTTCAACTATCTTCTCCCGTATCAGGAAACCAAAAAAACCCTTCGCTGCCCCAGCAAGCCGTTCAAGACCAAGGAGACGATTTACGACTTTGACCGGACCACGAACAACTACGCCGCCAACTTTCGCCTCGGCGGCTGTAACTGGCCCGGCGTGTGGGAATTCCCGCCGCTCAAGGAGAGCGCAGTGCGCAGCCCATCGACTTTGGTTTACAAAACCGACGGCGGCAGCCTGCCGGTCAACACCACCAACCCGAGGAAATGTGTCACGCCGCAGTCGCCGGAGAAACCCGGTTGCTGGATCGTCCACGACCCCGGCAGTGGCCAGCCCTGCGGCTGTGTCATGAATCCCGGCGACCCGAACTGGGGCGGGCCGCACCTGCGCCACAGCGGCCGCAGCAACGTCAGCTTCACCGACGGCCACGCCGAAGGGATGCCGTCGTTCAAGTGGTACTGGTCCGGCACGCCGTGGCTCGACCCCAAGCGCGGCGGATAGCCCGGCGGAGTTTGCGCTTGAGCGCGGGCTTGGCCGGGGCGAATCTCGCCGCTTGAGCGAGACACGGGAGACGCCGCAAACCATCATTCGACGCAAAGGCCGCGAGCCGATCGCAGCACTGACTGCGTACGACTTCGCCATGGCCAAGCTGCTTGATGCCGCCGGGGTGCCGTTGCTGCTCGTCGGCGACTCGCTGGGAATGGTCGTGCTCGGCTACCCGGACACCACACACGTCTCGCTCAGCGATATGGCGCACCACGTCAGCGCCGTGGCCCGGGCCAAGCCGCGCGGCCTCGTCGTCGCCGACTTGCCGTTTGAGACTTACGAGACGCCGCAGCAAGCCGTCGAGTCGGCGAAGCGCTTGGCCGACGCCGGCGCCGAGGCGGTCAAGGCCGAGGGAGGCCGGGCAATCCTGCCGCAGCTCGAGGCGATCCGCGACGCCGGCATTCCGTTCCTCGGACATTTGGGCATGCTGCCGCAGCACGTGCTCGAGGAGGGCGGCTACCACATCAAAGGCCGCGACGAGGCGCAGCGCGAGGCATTGCTCGCCGACGCCCGGGCGCTTGGCCAAGCGGGCGCGTTCGGCATTGTGCTCGAGTTGGTCACGCCAAACGTCGCCGCTGAGATCACTGCTGCGGTGGATATCCCGACGATTGGCATCGGCTCGGGCAGGGACTGCGACGGGCAAATTCTCGTGACCACCGACCTGCTTGGCACCTCGCCCGATTTCATCCCCAAACACGTCCGGCCGGATGAGTTGCTCCGCGAGCGGATGCTTGGCATAGTTCGCCGCTGGAGGGAAACGCTGCCCAAGCCGCGAGCAACCCATGAGTGAACTAACCCATATCGACGCCGACGGCGACGCCCGGATGGTCGATGTCTCGGCCAAGCCGGTGCAAACCCGCGAGGCGGTGGCCTGCGGCGAAATCTGCTTGGCCAAGGCGACGCTCGATGCGATCGAAAGCGGCCAGGCGGCCAAGGGCAACGTGCTGGCAACGGCCCGCTTGGCCGGAATCATGGCCGCGAAAAAAACCGCCGACCTGATCCCGCTTTGCCATCCGCTGCCGATCACCCACGCGGAGGTCAACTTCGAGACGCCGCCAAGCCGCGACCGGATCGTGATCACCGCCACGGCCCGTATCGCCGCCCAAACCGGCATCGAGATGGAGGCGCTCACCGCCGTCTCCGTCGCCGCGCTGACGATTTACGACATGTGCAAAGCCATCGACAAACAGATGCAAATCACTGACATTCGGTTGCTCTCAAAAACCAAGCGATGACCGTGCAGCCAACGCAAACCGAACATTCCGCAACGGGCTACTCGCTCGACGACTCCGAGTTTTGGCGGACGATTCCCGCTTGGCGCGATGTCGATGCAGACACCTTCGGCGACTTCCGCTGGCAACAGCAAAACTCCGTCACCTCCGTCCCGGCGATTCAGGAGGTGCTGCAGGACTTGGCCACACCGGCGCTCATCGCCGACATCGAGGCCGGCCTGCTCAAGACACCGATGAACGTGCGGCTCACGCCGTATGTGTTCTCCCTCATAAACTGGGAGGAAGCCGCGGCCGACCCGGTGCGCCGGCAATTCCTGCCGCTCGGTTCGGAGTTCATCCCGGATCATCCGCACGCGATGGACGATCCGGTCGCCGAGGATGGTCACAAAGCGACGCCGTTCCTGACGCATCGTTACCCCGACAAAGCGCTGTTCCTGCCGATCACGCTTTGCCCGGTGTACTGCTCGTTCTGCACGCGCAGCCGGGTGGTCGGCGGCAGCACGGCGGTAAAAAGCAAATCCACTTACGGCGCGAAGTCGAGCGAGTGGGACGCCACATTCGAGTACATCCGCAACAGCCCGCAGCTCGAGGACATCGTCATCTCCGGCGGCGATTCGCTGTTGCTGCGGCCGGGCCAAATCCGGCAGATCGGCATCACGCTGCTAAACATCCCGACCGTGCGCCGGATTCGTTTTGCAACAAAAGGCGTGGCGATCATGCCGATGAAATTCACCAGCGACACCGAGTGGATGGATGCCTTGACGGAAGTTTGCGAGCTTGGCCAAGCGCGGATGAAAGAGGTCGCCCTGCACACGCACTTTAACACCGAACGCGAGATCACCGCGTGGACGGCCGGCGCGATGAAGTCTCTCACGGCGACCGGCGTTCGGGTGCGCAACCAGTCCGTGCTGATCCACGGCGTGAACGACTCGTTCGACCATATGCGTCGCACGACCAAGAAACTTTCGAGCCTGCTGATTCAGCCGTACTACCTTTACCTGCACGACATGGTACCGAGCTGCGAGCACCTTCGCACAACGGTGCGAGTCGCGGAAAATTTGTCGCAGAGAATCCAGGGTGCCACCGCCGGATTCAATACGCCGCGCGTGGTTTGCGACGCGCCGGGCGGCGGCGGCAAGCGGGAAATTTCCAGCTACACGCTGTATGACGAGGAGATCGGTGTCTCGGCGTGGACGTCGCCCACGGCCAAGCCGGGCGAGATGTTTTTTTACTACGACCCCATCCAGCGTCTGCCAAGCCAAGGCCAATCTCTCTGGGCCAACGAGGCCGCGATCACCGGGCGCTTGGCCAAGTTCAAGGCTGACGCCATGGCCAAGGCCAAGGCCACCCGCGCCTGATCACTCCAACTCTCCCGCCGATTTGCCGCCGTGTTTGCCGAGAAGATCGGCGGTTTCGGCATGGCCATTTTGGGTCGCCAAATCCAACGGCGTCGCCCCGTTCACGATGACATTCACATCCGCACCGTTGGCGATGAGCAGCTCGGCAATTTCCTTGTACCCCTTCAAAGCCGCATTCAGCAACGGGGTGCCGCCAAATTGAGTCTTCGCATTCACGTCCGCGCCCTTGGCGACGAAAAGCTCGGCGATGTCCCCGAACCCTCCCCAAGTCACATGATGCAACGGCGTCCACCCGTTTCTGTTTTTCACATTCACCTTCGCACCGTTCGCGATCAGCAATCCGACAACTTCCCCGTAGCCCTTGGCCGACGATTTATGCAAAGCCGTCTCACCCAATTGATTTGTGGCATTCACATCCGCCCCCTTGGCCAAGTGCTGTCTGACGGCTTCGATGTTCCCGTTTTCAGCATCTCGAACGAGCGACAACCCCTGCGACGACCCGCACCCCGCCAACAGCACGGCCAAGAATATTAATCTGGCGATCAAGCTGTCGGCGTTACAAAAAAACATCCGGCCTTCGGCCACCTTCTCCGGGAAGGACGTCCGCGGACGGCTGGGGACAGCCGTCCCTACCCCCGGCTTGGCCAAGCTCCCTCTCCCAGCGGGAGAGGGCCGGGGAGAGGGAGAGAGCAAGGCAAACGCGAGGCCATGAGACGCACTATTCAATCGCCGGTATAATTTCATGGTGAGGGAACTGTCACCGCGTCGAGTCCTGTTTTCAAGCCGATTCCCCCCTCCGCTCTCGAGCAAAAAAAGTCAAAATATTGCTTGCACGCCTGAACTTTGTATCACAAAGTGAATCCGTGAACGCTAACTGGGCTGAGGAAAATCTCAATACAATTCGCTGCCTGATGGAACAAGCCAGCGTCTATCGGCGTGCGATGGCACCCGTGGCCATCGTCGTGGGTTTGATAGGACTGGCCGCCGCAGGACTGGCACAGACCGTTGACTGGGCCGGGGCAGGCCGTTTTGCCGGCTATTGGCTCGGAGTAGCTTTTGTGGCGGCGATGGCTGCCCTGTTGTTGATCCGGCGACAAGCACTGAACAGC
>CAUZVJ010000203.1:0-4877 GCA_963583225.1 Verrucomicrobiia bacterium | reverse complement strand
AGATTGGCCCTTGGCAGTGGGCGTTGACGAACAACGTGCCGCGCTTGGCCAAGCGGTCGATGTTCGGGGTGCGAGCCTGCGGATGCCCGGCGAGACAACCGACCCAATCGTTGAGGTCATCGATGACGATGAAGAGCATGTTCGGCTTGGTCGCCGTTCCCGCCTCTTGGCCAAGCGGATTGGCCAAGGGGAGGCCAACGACAAATAACAGCAGCCAGGGGATCAGCGGGCGTTTCATAATACGATGTGCATTTCGGTGTTGCTCAAAAATCCCGGAACGGGCCGCGCGGCTCGGCGGCTTGCATCTGCATTTTCCAGCTCGCAAAACGAGCCTGCACTTCCTTCAACACCTCCGGCTTTTCCTCGGACAGATCGCGGCGCTCGCCGATGTCGTCGCGCAGGTCAAAGAGGCCGCCGCCGCGCGAGCTCTCCACCCATTTCCAGTGACCAACACGGGCGCCCTTGTCGAGTTTGCGCTGCCAAAACATCTCGGTGCGCGGCGATCTTTTTTTGCCCTGCAGAACAGGGAGCATGTCGAAGCCGTCGAGCGCCACGCCCTTGGGCGGCTCGGCACCGGTGGCGGCGCAGAGTGTCGGGACAATTTCAAGCGAGGTGAGGAATTCATCGCTCGTTGAGTCGGCGGGGATTTTGCCCGGCCATTTCACGATGCACGGCACCCGGATGCCTCCCTCGAACATCTGGCCTTTGCGGCCGCGCAACGGCGCGTTGTCCGCCGAGCCGCCGCCGCCGTTGTCGCTGAAAAAAATGACAATCGTGTTGTCGGCGATCCCGTACTCTTCCAGCAAGTCGAGCAGCCTGCCGATGGCGGCGTCCATCGCGGTGACCGAGCCGACGAACTCCAGCCGCCGCGCGGCGCGGTTGGGCACCGTATATGTTTTGCCGTAACGCGTGCGCTGCTCGGCATCCGCCTGCTCCCGCAGCTTGGGGTACATCTCCTTGAATCGATCCGGCGCCTGCGCCCCGCCACGAATCGCGGGATCGAGATTGGACGCGCCGTGCGGGGCGTTGAACGGCACGTAGAGAAAAAACGGTTTCCGGCGGTTGGCCTCCAAAAACCGCACGGCCTCGCGCTCGAAGAGGTCGGTGCAGTAAGTGCCCTTGTCGGCCGTGGTGGGCGAGTTGTTGCGGTACATTGACGGCACGCCGTAACGCTCGTGGGTGTAGTAGTCAATGCCGGTGTTGACGAAGCCGTAAAACTCATCGAAGCCGCGAGCGAGCGGCAGGAATCGGCGGTGCACGCCGAGATCCCATTTGCCAAAAATGCCGTTCACGTAGCCGGTGCTTTTCAGCACGCGCGGCAGCAGAATCTCGCGCGTGTCCATGCCGCCGATGCGCTCGAAAGTGGCCTCGTACTCGCCCGGCTTGTATTGGTAGCCGTAGTCGGGCGCCTCATTGCGAATCATGTCGTAAATGCCATTGCGCTGCGGGTAACGGCCGGTGAGCAGCGCGCCGCGCGACGGCGTACACGCAGGCCAGGCGACGTAAAAACTGGTGAGCTTGATGCCGCCCCGGGCCATGCGGTCGAGCTGCGGCGTCTGCACTTCGCCGGAACCGAAGCAGCCGAGATCGCGGTAGCCCTGGTCATCAGAGACGATGAGCAGGACGTTCGGCTTGGCCAAGGGATGGACGGCGGCGGTCAGGCACAGCGCGAGCGTGATGGTTAACTTATGACAAGTCATTTGCTTTGTCGGCAGACGGTGCGCCCGGCCAAGCCGGCCTTCAAGTTTTCAGTTGCGCGATTGCCCCGGCGTTTCTGCTGGCCAAGCGGGGGGGCTTCGGAAAAACTGCCGGCCTTCCGGGGGAACCTGTCAGCGGCTTGAACATCGTCCAGATCACACCCGGCGCCGGGGGCATGTATTGCGGGAATTGTTTCCGCGACAACGCCCTCGTGGCGCAGCTCAGGCGGATGGGCCACCATGCGCTGATGGTTCCGCTGTACCTCCCGCTCACGCTCGATGAGGCGGATCAAAGCGAAGGCACGCCGCTCTTTTTCAGCGGGTTGAACGTGTATCTCGCGCAGAAATTTCACTGCTTCAAAAAAGCGCCGAACTGGCTTCGGCGCATACTCACCGCCGGGTGGCTGCTAAACTGGCTCGGCAACTTCGCCGGCAAAACACGCGGCGCGGACGTCGGCGACCTGACGCTCTCGATGATGCGCGGCGAGTCGGGCCACCAAGCGCGCGAACTCGAGCAGCTCATCGCTTGGCTCAAGGATCACGAACAGCCGGATGTCGTTTGCCTCTCGAACGCCTTGATCGTCGGCTTGGCCAAGCGGCTCCGCGCCGAGCTTGGCGTGCCGGTCGTCTGCCTGCTCGGAGGCGAAGATGCGTTTCTCGACTCGTTGCCCGAGCCGCAGCGCGAGGACACTTGGGCCGAGCTTCGCGAGCGCGTCGCCGACATCGATTTGTTCATCGCGCCGACCCGCTACTATGCCGACACCATGGCCAGGCGCGCCGCGATTCCCGCCGACAAACTCGAGCACATTCACAACGGCATCAACCTCGACGGCTTCGAGCCAAGCGCCCTGCCGGACGACCCGCCGGTGCTCGGCTACTTCGCCCGCATGTGCCCGGAGAAGGGACTCGACTCGCTCATCGACGCGTTCATCCGCCTGAAGCAGTCCGGCCAGGTGCCGGGGCTCAAATTGGCCGTCGGCGGCGGTTGCCAACCGAGTGACGAAAAGTTCGTCGCGAAGCAAAAACAGAAACTCCGCACCGCCGGTCTGCTCGACGATGCGACATTCAGCCCGAACCTCGACCGCGAAGCCAAGCTGGCGTTTTACCGTAGGCTCACCGTGCTCAGCGTCCCGGTGACTTACGGCGAGGCGTTCGGCCTTTACGTGGTCGAGGCGATGGCCAGCGGCGTGCCGGTCGTTGCGCCCGATGACGCCAGTTTCCCGGAACTCATCGGGCAAACCGAAGCCGGCGCTCTCTGCGAAAAAGGCAGTGCCGATGCCTTGGCCGACGCGATCGGGCAATTGCTGCTCGACCGCAAACGCTTGGCCAAGTGCGCCGCCGCCGGCCGCCAAGCCGCCTTGCAGACATATAACATCAAGCGCATGGCCGAGACGTTCGTCGCCCGCTTGGCCAAGCTGACTTGAGTGTTTTCCGGCTTTGCCGCTCGGCAGACTGGGCGTAAGGTCGGCCGCCGTGAAAAGGCTCCGACCCACCTTAACCGTTTTAAGTGCCGCACTGGCTGGCTTGGCATCGACCGGTTGCCAGCCAAGCGCCACAACCGAAGACACCCCCGCTGCCCCGGCGGAGGCCAAGCCCGCCCCACCCCAGCCCACCGTAACCGTGACCGAACCCAAGCCGCCCCAGGAGGAACCCAAGCCGAAACACACCAACCGCCTGGCCAACGAGGCGTCGCCCTACCTGCAGCAGCACCAACACAACCCGGTCGATTGGTACGCCTGGGGCGAAGAGGCGTTCAAAAAAGCGCGCGACGAGCAGAAACCAATCCTGCTGAGTATCGGCTACTCGACCTGCCACTGGTGCCACGTGATGGAGCGCGAGTCGTTCGAGGATGAAGCGACCGCCAAGGTGATGAACGAGCATTTCGTCAGCATCAAGCTCGACCGCGAGGAGCGGCCGGACGTGGACAAAATCTACATGACCTTCGTGCAGCTCACGACCGGCAGCGGCGGCTGGCCGCTCAACGTCTGGCTCACGCCTGACCTCAAGCCGTTCTACGGCGGCACCTACTTTCCGCCGGAAGCCAAGTTCGGCAAACCGAGTTTCACCGACGTGCTCCGGCAGATCGCCGACGCGTGGAAGACACAGCGCAACGATATTCTGGCCTCGGCCAACGACATCAGCCAGCGAATCGGCGAAAGCATCGCGCTGAAAGCTAAGGCCAACATCAAGCTCGATCCGCTCTGGCTGGATCGGGCAGTCAGCCAGTTCAAGTCCCAATACGACCCGCGCTTCGGCGGCTTCGGCAACGCGCCCAAGTTCCCCCGGCCCAGCCTGCCGCTGATGCTGCTGCGCCACGCCCACCGCACCGGCGACCGGGATGGCATCCGCATGGTGCTGCACACGTGCGACCAAATGGCAGCCGGAGGCATGTACGACCAGATCGGCGGCGGCTTCGCGCGTTACTCGGTCGATGAGAAATGGCTCGTGCCGCACTTCGAGAAAATGCTCTACGATAACGCGCAACTGCTGCATCTCTACCTCGACGCCCACCTCATCAGCGGCGAGCAAAAGCACGCCGACGTCGCCCGCGACATCCTCCGCTATATCCTTCGCGATATGCTCCATGAGGGCGGCGGCTTCTACTCCGCCGAGGACGCCGACAGCGAGGGCAAGGAAGGTAAATTCTACTGCTGGACCGAGGCCGAACTGAAGACGCTGCTCACGCCGGAAGAGTTCGCCGTGGCCAAACGCCACTACGGCATCACCGCACACGGCAACTTCGAGGACCACAGCGACCCCGATCCTCTCAAAGGCCAGAACGTCCTGAGCATCGTCGATCCCAAGCTCAACGACGACGAGCGCAAGCTGCTCGACTCGGCCAAGCAGAAGATGTTCGGCATACGGGCTGAACGCGTGCGGCCGCATCTCGACGACAAGATTCTCTCGTCGTGGAACGGCCTCATGCTCGGTGCGATCGCCCGCGCCGCAGTCGTGCTCAACGAGCCAAAATACCTCGAGGCCGCCGAGGCCAACCTCGCGTTTTTGCAGCGCGAACTGTGGGACGCTGAAAGCAAGACGCTCTACCATCGCTGGCGCGACGGCAAACGCGACGACGTGCAGTTGCTCGACGCCTACGCCTTCCTGATCGACGGCGTGCTGCACCTGTACGAGACCACGCTCGAGCCGAAACATCTGCAGTTTGCCATCGACCTCGCCGGC
>CAUZVJ010000202.1:0-4918 GCA_963583225.1 Verrucomicrobiia bacterium | reverse complement strand
CGCTTGCCGGTCATCCCGCCGGTGGAGGTGCCGGCGGCGATGTTGCCCTTGGCGTCCAGCGCCACGCAGCCGACGGTGCCAAAGTAGTCGGCGTGCCGGTCCGGCTCGGCGGCGGCCCGTGGCTTGGCCTTGGCTTCCTGCTGCTTGAGCCATGTTTGAATCTGTTTCCAGCGGCGCTCGGCGAAGAAGTATTTGGGATCGACCATCTCGAGCCCGTTGTCGCTGGCGAATTTCTCGGCTCCACGGTTGGTGAACAGGACGTGCGGCGACTTTTCCATCACGGCGCGCGCGGCGCGGATGGGGTTCTTCACCGTGGTCACGCCGCCGACCGCGCCGGCCTGCAGCGCGCGGCCGTCCATGATCGAGGCGTCGAGTTCGTTTTTGCCCTCGGCGGTGAAGACCGCGCCCTTGCCGGCGTTGAACACCGGCGCGTCCTCCATGATGACGATCGCCGCCTCGACGGCGTCGAGCGCGCTGCCACCGCCCTTGAGGATCGCGTGCCCCGCTCGGAGCGACTGCTCGAGTGTGGCGTGATAGAGGCGCTCGCGCTCCGGCGTGAGTGCGTCGCGGTCGATGCGTCCGGCGCCGCCGTGAACGACGATGGCAATGGGCTTGGCTTGGGCGGTCATGGCGATGAACAACAGCAGGGCGGCGGCGATGGCTTTCATCGCGGGCCAGCTTGGCCAAGTGAGGCCCGCTTGGCAACTCGGGGCTTCACAGGCCGGGCGTTCTGCCGTTGACTGTTCCGTCGCTCAGCCGCTTGGCCAAGCGCATGCCATGCCCGACAGCACCCCCTTTATTTTTGACGCCCACCTCGACCTCTCGATGAACGCGCTCGAGTGGAACCGCGACCTGTCGCGCCCACTCGACGAGATCCGCGGGCGCGAGGCCGGCCAAACCGACAAGAAGGACCGCGGCCGGGGCACAGTCTGCCTGCCGGAGATGCGCCGGGGCAACATCGGCCTGTGCGTCGCCACGCAGATCGCCCGCCACACCAAGCCCGGCAACCCGCTGCCCGGCTGGCGCTCGCCGGAACAGGCCTGGGCACAAACGCAGGGCCAACTCGCCTGGTACCGGGAGATGGAGCGCCGGGGCGAGCTGACGCAGATCGCTGACCTCGGCCAACTGGAGGCGCACTTGGCCAAGTGGGCCGACGGGCCAGGCGACGACCTGCCGGTGGGCTATATTTTGAGCCTCGAGGGGGCGGACTCGATGGTGACGCTGCAGCACCTCGAACGCTCGTACGAGAGCGGCCTGCGCGCGCTTGGCCCGGCCCATTACGGCCCGGGCACCTACGCGCCCGGCACCCACGAGAGCGGCGGCCTTGGCCAGGCGGGGCCGGACCTGCTGCGCGAGATGGAGCGGCTCGGCATCATTCTCGACGTGACGCACCTGAGCGACGAGTCGCTCGACGAGTCGATGGATATTTTCGGCGGCGCGGTCTGGGCGAGCCACTGCAACTGCCGTGCGCTCGTGCCGGGCGACCGCCAGCTCAGCGACCGGCAACTCAAGCGCGTGATCGAGCGCGGTGGCGTGATCGGCGCAGCGTTCGATGCTTGGATGCTGATCCCCGGCTGGGAACGCGGCGTGACGACCCCGGAGTCGTCCGGCGTGGCGTTGTCGCACGTGGTCGATCACATCGATTACGTCTGCCAACTCGCCGGCAACGCCGACCACGCCGGCATCGGCACCGACCTCGACGGCGGCTTCGGGCGAGAGCAGGCGCCGGGCGATCTCGACACGATTGCCGATATGCAAAAGTTGCCCGGCCTGCTCGGGCAGCGCGGCTACTCGGCGGATGACATCGGGAAGATCATGAGTGGGAATTTCCTCGAAATGCTCCGGCGCGCCTGGGCGTGATGCCCGGTTTTCCGTGGCACTTTTCGAGTGGCGCGTTTAGGCTGCGCCGAGCCGGTCATGAGCGAGCCTGAAACCAGCTCTGAAGCGAGCCGTCCCACCGTCGGGGACGAGCTATCGCGCTTTTGGCGGGGGATGCCGGACAAGCCGCTGTTCCTCGCGCTGCTCGGGGCTTGGCTGGTTTTCTTTCACCTGCTCGGCAACTCCACCTTCGGCTACGTCGATACGCCGTCGCTTTACGGCTGGATGAACTACGCCTACGGCAGCTCGAAGGACGACGAGCTGGGCTACATCATCCCGCTGATCGTGCTGGGCCTGTGCTACTGGAAACGCGACGAACTGCTCGCCGTGCCCAAGCGCCACTGGTGGCCGGCGATGGCGCTGGTGGCGTTCGCGCTGGCGGTGCATCTGCTCGGCTACGTCATCCAGCAAACGCGCATCTCGATCGTCGGTTTTTACCTTGGGCTGTACGCGATGACCGGCTTGGTTTGGGGGCCGGCCTGGTTGCGGGCCAGTTTTTTTCCCGTCTTCCTTTTTGCGTTCGCCGTGCCGCTGGGGACGATGGCCGACTTTGTCACCGTGCCGCTGCGGCACTTGGTGTCGGACATCACCGGGTGGATTTGCGGCACGCTGCTCGGCGTCGATATCATTCAGGAGGGCGTGCAGATTTTTGACTCGAAGCGCCGCTACGCCTACGAGATCGCCGCCGCGTGCAGCGGGATTCGCAGCCTGACGGTGACGCTGGCGTTCTTTGCCATTTACGGCTTCGTCGCCTTTCGCACGCGATGGAAATCGGCGGTGATCATCCTCTCGGCCTTTCCGCTGGCGCTGGCGGGGAACATCTTTCGGCTGGCTCTGATCATCCTGGCCGCCGAGGTGGCCGAGGCGGCCCAGCCGGGAGGCGGCCAGGCCGCCGGGAACTTCGTTCACGAAAACGGGATCCTGAGCCTGCTGCCGTACGTACCGGCGTTCGTCGGCGTGCTGATCCTTGGGCGACTGATCAGAGAGGACGACCGGCCCGAGTCGGCAACGGAGGTGGCCAATGAGTAAGCAGGGCGAAAGCGACAACTATGGATTAGCAGAGTTGATCGACGATTTACTTGGCCTTGGCAAGAAACTTCTAATATTGGGCGTATTTTTGCTGCTCGTCGGGGCGTCGGCGGTGTTCTTGGCGTGGCTCAGCTCAGCCGGCCAGGCGCTTGGCCAACCGGGGTTGCGCCTGGCCGCCATGGAGTTGCGCAACGAGGACAACCTGGTTGTGCGCACCAACGGCGTGGCGTTGCCGGCGCAGATTTTTGACTGCACCTCCAAGCCGACGCCGGTGACCCAGTTGGAGCTCGATTGGCTGCCGCCGGACACCACATACGGCCGCCGCCGCTACTCGTTCCCCGACAAAACCTGGATCGAGAGCAGCGTGGTTTTGATGGGGCAGGACCGCACCTCGATTCACAAGCCGGAGTATTGCCTGCCGGGGCAGGGTTTCACGATCGACCTGCGCGAACAGGTCGCCATCCCGATCCGGCAACCGTACGCGTACGACTTGCCGGTGATGAAATTGACGACCTCAAAAACAGCCCGCGACCGCAAAGGGCGCGAGGTGCCGTTGCGGGGCGTGTACATTTATTGGTTCGTCGCTGACGGCAAACTGGCGACGCATCATCTCGACCGAATGTGGATGATGACCAAGGGCCTCCTCAGCGAAGGCGTGCTGCAGCGCTGGGCTTACGTGACTTATTTCGCGATTTGCCAACCGGGCGACGAAGAGGCGACCTTCGACAAAATGGCCAGGTTCATCGCCGAGTCCGTCCCGAAATTCCAAACCACCACCGGCAAGCCAAAGGGCTAAGCGGAGGAAGGGGACTTCAGATTTGGGCATTCCTTGTTCGATATTCATCATTCAAACGGCTGGAGAAAAACCAATACCGAACACCCAACAAGGAAGGACGAAGGCCGAAGTTCCCGGATCCCTCTGGAGGGAATGCGGTTCGGTGAAAATTAGCTTCAAAAAAAACGTTCACGATTTCACCCTCATCCGGCCTGCGGCCACCTTCTCCCTGAGGGGGAAGGAATCAGTCGGGGCGCGCTTGGCCAAGCTCCCTCTCCCAGCGGGAGAGGGGTGGGGAGAGGGAGAAAACGATCATGTTCATGGAGACCGATCGGTGGCTTCAGCAGCTTTATCGGGTTCGCGACTCCAAAAAATCTTTCAGCGCTGTCGCCGATTTTTTGCCGAAGCCGGGTACTTGCTGAATATCCTCGAGGCTGGCTTTGCGCAACCTTTGCACTGAGCCGAATTTTTTGAGCAGCGCAGCCTTGCGGTTGCCGCCGATGCCGGGCAACTCGTCGAGAATGCTCTCGGAGATTTTCTTCAGCCGCAGCTCCGCGTTGTATGTGTTGGCGAACCGGTGCGACTCGTCGCGCACGCGCTGCAGCAGCTTCAGCGCACCGCTGTCGAGGCCCAGCCGCAGCGGCGCGCTTTTGCCGGGTTGATAAATTTCCTCGAACTCCTTTGCCAAGCCGATCACCGGCACGCGCCCGAGGCCCAGCTTGGCCAACTCGCGGCACGCCATGCCGAGCTGCCCCTTGCCGCCGTCGATCAAAATCAGATCCGGCATCGGGCGCGACTCGCGCTTGAGCCGGCTGTAACGCCGCCGCACCGTCTCGGCCATGCAGGCAAAATCGTCCTGCGCCACGACGCTCTTCATGCGGAACCGCCGGTACTGTGCGCGGTCCGGTTTGCCGTTCAAAAAACTGACCATCGACGCGACCATGAACGTGCCGCTGATGTTCGAGATGTCGAACCCCTCGATGCGCTTGGGCGGCGCTGCGAGGCCAAGCGCCTGGCCAAGCGCGGCGAGGTCGCGCCGGGGATCGATCGCGCCCGGCAGTCTGACCGGCATGCGGGTGAACTTGCGCGGCTTGCGCGTCGTCTCGCGCAGGTCGCTGATCATGTCGCGGTAGCGCGCGGCTTTTTCGTAGTCGAGCGACTCGGCGGCCTGTTGCATCTTGGCCTCTAGCTCCTTTTCCCACTCGCCGGTTTGGCCGTCGAGATAGTCGCACGCCT